>NZ_JPUF01000031.1 GCF_014737315.1 Treponema zioleckii
TAATATAAATAACAAAAAATGCAACAGAGGTTGTTAATGAACCGCATTCGGCTTTTTTTTATTCCTTTTTTTCTCATCATAATCGCATTCGGCATACTAGGATTTACAGCATATCAAAAGAAAAGCCGACTTGTTGCCACAGAACTTGGAAGCACATCCGAAGAAGTTAGGAAAACTTTTGGTGAGCCAAACCTTATCGTTGAATGCGGTAAGGTAAAAGTTTTTTCATACAAATTGCTCTCAAGAAAAAAGATTATTTTCTCTTTCCTTGATGACCAGCTTCATAAAATCTCTGAGAAAAAAAAACTAGAACTTAATACCGTTAAAACTCAGGAAGCAAAACGCCCTGCTATCGAAATTTTACAAAATATCGACGAAATTGAATCTTATACGCCAGACAAATTTATTGAAGTATTCGGTGCGCCCGTTGACTTGAAAAAAAAATCTGGGCGCGGAACATGTTTTATTTATCAGATTGAAAAAAAACATTTTGTTGCCGTTCAGTGGGACGATGGAAAAATCGTTGATGTTTATGAAATAACCGAAGCCAGCGGCAAGGCAAATAAATAAGGTGGTCTGCTTTGGATTTCTCATCATCCTACCTAACGGAACAAATCATCGCTTACATCGGTAACAAGCGAAAACTTTTGCCACTCATATACTCCGCAATCGAAAAAACAGGTCTTGAAATAAAAGCTGGATTAAAATTTCTAGACGCTTTTTCTGGAAGCGGGGTTGTCGCGCGCTTTGCGAAGGAACTTCAATTTGAAGTATTCGCGAACGATTGGGAATATTACTCGAACGTGATTAACCGTGGCTTTTTGGAGACAAACAAGAGCGACATAAAAGACCTTTTTGGCTCAGAAGAAAAATTTTGCTCACTTTTGCGCGAAATAAACAATTTGCCGCCTCCAAGCGAAGACGACCAATACATCGCAAAGTATTACGCCCCAAAGGAATTTGAAGCGGACAAGGCCGACTACCGCACCGAAAGACTTTTTTATACGCGGCAGAACGCACTTGCAATCGACAAAATCCGAAATTACATCGAAGGCAATTTTAATGACTCCGACAAACGAAAGAATCTTCTTTTGGCAGAGTTGATTTACGAAGCTGCGACTCACAACAACACGAGCGGAGTTTTTAAGGCATTCCACAAGGAATTTGGCGGTCACGGAAAAGACGCATTAAAACGCATTTTTGGCAAGATTCAGCTGAACCTGCCAGTTTTGACGGATTCAAATCAAAAAATGCACATTTTTATGGAGGACGCGAACCAACTCGCCCGAAAGCTAAAAAATCTCGACATTGCGTACCTTGACCCGCCGTATAACCAGCATCAGTACGGAAGCAATTACCATATTCTGAACACGATTGCAAAGTGGGACCACGTACCTGCAAGCCTTGAACTGAACAACAAGGGAGTTCTAAAAGAAAAAGCCGGAATCCGGCACGACTGGATTCAGACGCGCTCAAGCTACTGCTACAAGGACGATGCCCAGAAATCATTCGAGGATTTAATCGAAAACCTTGACGCAAAGCATATTCTCGTAAGTTATTCCACCGACGGAATAATTCCGTTTGAAAAAATGCTCGAAATCTGCATGAAGCGAGGAAAACTCTCTCTCGTGACGAACGAATATACAACGTACCGCGGCGGAAAACAGAGCAACAAACGACAGAATGCGAACATTGAATTTATTTTGTGCATCGACACTTCAAAAAAATCTGACGAAGGCACAAAATTGATGATAGACTCAGTTCTTGCAAAAAAGAAATTCATGCTTTTGTTCAAGCAGAAATTCTACAACAAAAAAAATTAAAGTCAATTTGCAAGAAAATTACGAAGGTAAAAGGCAAATCGAAAAAGGATGAAGGAAAATTCACGCTCCTTATTCAGGCTGGCGAAACTTCGCTAACGCTCGAAAGTGACTACTTTTTTACGCTGAGCCCATCTGTGGACTGCGACATTGCAAACTTCTCAAGCGAAAGTCTAAAAAAACTCCATGACGTTATTATGCCTTGCGCCTGCGAGACAAAGGAAGAAGAACTTTTTGAGATAATTTCGCACGTTGAAAGCGATGAAAATCCACTTTACTTTGCAAAAATGATTCCTCAGACGCTAAAAAAACTTGCCCACAAAAAAAATCGGGAGACTTTTTATGATTGGGCAAAGCGAATTGATGAACTAAAGTTTGCCGATTCAGCCCGACGCGACGAAATAAACAGTTTAATCGGCGAAAAAGTAAACGAAGTAAAAAAAAATAGCGGAGATTCGGTTCAGCACGTAAGGCGAATTGTCGCCCCCGATAATCTAAAACTATAGATTCCCGCATCAAGTGCGGGAATGACAAGAAACGCGACATTCGGGCTATTATTTTAGCTCAGTCCGGTGCCAACGCAAAATATTGTCTTCAATAGACCAGCCGATTTTTTCTTCTTCGTAAAGTCCTGTCAAATAAGACCGGAGCGTGCTGCCAATCAAAACGAACTGGCTTATGCCGAGTTTTATGCCGTTTCGGTCAGCGACTTCTTTTAAAATCTCCTCGGTCGTTTTTGGCGTTCTTAAAATGTCGAGAATCAGTTTTTCGGTTTCGAGCAATGCAATTATGTTCAGTTCCGAAAGGCCTTCAATATCTTCAACCAAATCTCCGTGACTCGGAACGTAAAAATCCGATTCAATTTGAGCAAGCTTGTGAAGCGACTCTTTGGATTTTGTCTCGTCCAAAAGATACTGAATCCAATACCGCTTTATAACGTTCCGCCCAGAAATGGCATCACCCATAAAAAAAGATTTTTTTCCGTCAGTATCAACGATTAAAAGCCCGATTTGATTCATGTAGTGACCTGGAAGCGAAATCGGTTTTATTGCAAGTTGATTTTTTTCATCAATTTTTAAAATCTCATCTTTGCCTTCCTCAATTATTTTTGTGGCATGGCTCGGTTTTGCGAGAAGAAATTTTGAATGAATGTCGTGAATCGCAGTTCCGCCCCAAATGAGCGCGGTTTCAATCTCCGGGTATTCCATTAAAGACGCTTCGCCTTTGCTAGTCCAAATTTCGCATCCAGTCTGCTGAAAAATATACGGATTTCCGCCGCAATGGTCTGCGTGCGAATGAGTGTTGATTATGGCTTGCAACTTTGCGTCCGGAATATTATTTTTTAGGATTTCAAGGATTTTTTGCGCAATAACATCGTCGTTTCCAGAATCAATTATATACACATCGGTGTGCGTTCCACGCGGAATCTTAATCACTCCGATGTTTGTCTGCATTTTGATGTAAAAAACGTGTTCCGTAAGCTGTATAAAATTTTCCTGTGTAAGTGACATAAAGATAGGGTATCGTCAAGACGGAATTTTTTCTACAGGTTGAACACTAACAAAACCAAACCACTTTGATTTTATCTTCAGAAAACCAATCCACTTTTTACGATAAATTTGTTACAATGTTTTTATGCAGAATACTTTTTACGCAGTGAGCACAGGCCCAGGAGGAAGCAAATTCCTTACGCTGGAAGCGGTGGAAGTTTTAAAAAACTGCAAGACGATTTTTTATCCGCTCACAAAAGCAGATTCAAAAAATCACATTGCATTCGATACGATTAACGAAGTAAAAAATCTCTTTGATTTAGATTCTGATTCAACATTTGATTCAAAAAGATTTGAGTCTCTTGTTTTTTCAATGACAAAAAATCAGAAAGTCCGGCAAAACGAATACGACGAGGCACAAAATAAAATTCTTGAAGCCTTAAAAGACGGAAATTGTGCCTTTGTTTCTATAGGCGACGTTTCAATTTATTCCACATCTGCAAGAATTTCAAAAATGATTGAAACACATGGCGTAAAAATCGAATTTGTTTCTGGAGTAACGTCTTTTTGCGCGGCGGCCGCGACGGCCAAAATTGAACTTTCTTTGCCAGACGAAGAAATAAGAATAATTCCAGGGGACAAATATTTTTCGGAAGGGAAAATCGACGAAGTTCTCGGAGCAGAGGGAACGAAAGTCTTTATGAAATCCGCAAGATTTTTAAAAGAAATCTTAAAAAAAGTCAAAAATGCCTCGCTTTTAGAAAACTCGACTCTCGTGCGGGATGCAGGTCAACCAAACGAACTTCTTGTATGCGGAAGCGAACTTTTAGGACTTTCTGATGATTTTTTTAAGGATTCATACATGAGTATTTTAATCGTAAAAGGCAGGGGGAACGCATGATTTATTTTGTTGGAGCTGGAAGCGGAGCTGCGGATTTAATTACTTTGCGCGGAGCTAGACTCCTTGAAAAAGCAGATATCGTAGTTTGGGCAGGAAGCCTTGTGAATCCAGAGCTTTTAAAAATGTGCAAAGCTGACTGCGAGTTTTTTGACAGTTCAAAACTTTCGCTAAAAGAAACTAACGGAATTCTTGTTCGCGCGGAAAACGAGAAAAAACTTTGCGTGCGGCTTCATACCGGCGACCCGTGCCTTTACGGTGCGATTCGGGAGCAAATGGAAGAATTAAAAAAGGCCGGAATCGAATATGAAGTGGTTCCTGGCGTTTCAAGTTTTTGCGGAGCGGCGAGTGCCCTAAAAACAGAATATACGGTTCCCGAACTTTCGCAGACTGTGATTATTACACGAATGGAAGGCAGAACGCCAGTTCCTGAACGCGAAAAAATCCGTGAACTTTCTAAGCACGGCTCAAGCATGGCAATTTTTTTGAGCACAGGAATGATTTCGTCCCTTGCAGAAGAATTAAAAAAGGGCGGGGTATACACGAACGAAACTCCGGTCGCGGTAGTTTACAAGGCAACTTGGCCTGACGAAAAAATCGTCCGAGGAACGCTCGAAAATATTGCAGAAAAAACTCGCGAAAACGGAATCTCAAAAACCGCTTTGATTTTGGTGGGAGATTTTTTGGGCGAAAAGTACACTCCAAGCAAACTGTACGATGCAGGATTTTCGACGGAATTCAGGTCGGCAGAGTAGGCGTTGCGACTAGTTGTTGAAAGGACGCTCTAAGCCCCGCAACAACTAATCACCAATAATACTGTTAAAGGTCTTGTTAAAGTCAAGATAAAGATGAAAAAGTAATTCAATAAAAGTGCGGTCGAAAAAATACCTAAAATTATACGAAATCGTCCCAGTCGTAATGAGAAGCCGCCCAATGCAGAGCCATAAAGCAAATTACCAGAAAGACTGCCCAAAGAGCTTTCCCCAATGCGTCTCCCATTTTTTCCTACTTTCACAATTTCTCGTCAGTCGAACATAGTATAAAGCGCAACGCCGTCGGGGATATTTTCCACCAAAAGATAGCCGTTTTCGTCGGTTTGCGTTTCAATCGCGGCTTCCTCGTTCTTTCTCTCTTCGTCTTCAAAAATCACATAGATTGTGGCGTTGCAGTGTGCTATTGGCTTGCCCGTTTCCTTGTCGATGTACTGTGTCTTAATACACTGCGTGCCGTTCAGCTCAAGGTTCAACGTCCTGATTTCCCTGCCGTTCTGCTGATAAGTCCGCCAGTTTTTGACAGGCAAAAAGCTCTTGTCCCGCTCGTAGCTCAGCGTGATGAGGTATGTTTCGCCAGCATAAACCGAGCTTTTAACGCTCATAAAAAGATTGAACTGCTCATCTGAATCGGGATATTCTTTTTCTGAATCCAAAAGAAGCTCTTCGCTTCTGTCTTTCTTGTAAAAAACGCCGTCGCTTGAAGCGATGTGAACGAATCGGCGCGCGTCCTTGTCCCAGTAGCACAGCTCAAAATCTGCGTCGCGCGGAACATTTTCCATCACGAACTTTTCTTCGTCCTCCGTGATTTCTGGCCTTTTGTAGACGATGATTTCGTAGGAATCCTGTTTTACATATTTGTCCAAATCCTCCCGCCAGTTGATGAAAAAGCCGTAGGGAACAAAAACTCTCACATTTTCGTCTGACTTTGAAACGCCCTCAACATCCTCAAAATCCTCATCGGGCAGGCGAATCTTTTTTGTCTTTCCTGCCACAACGTTTTTCTTTTTCTCAACAGGAGGCTCTGCATATTTGTTTTTGCAAGTCAAAATGATTTTATCGCCCTGAAGAGAATCGTCCAACAAATGCCAAGTGAGATTGTACACGGGCTTCAGCCTTGGCTCAAAAGGAAAAGACGAGTAAATCGAAATGAATATCAACACCCAGACAATCGAAATACCAGCGTTCACGAGTGAGGGAGTAAGCCCTTTCCAGCTTTTTGAAAAAAACGAGAGCACAATTCCCGCAATCGATAACGGCAGCACTGCAATCCAGCCGAAAATAACGGTGTACAAAAAAAACGCATTCGCAGTGTCGCCGATATGTCCCAAGGTTTTGAGAAAAGCGGAATCAGATTCGACAACCTGTCCGCCCTCAAAAACATAGTGTATGCCGTCCAAGCGACGGAGCAGAAAGGCGGCAACCCCAATCGCATAGACAGCAATCTGTAGTGCAAGAATGATTTTTATGACTCTGTGTTTCATTGTGACATCTCCTTTGTCAGCACGAGCGGAACGGGGAAGCGGTAGCCCTGGAAAGCCCGGCCCCTGCCTCTTTGGAGACAGGGGAAAACTCCTGAATTTTTTAATAGGAAAGCTGCATGACGTGAAAGACCGTATCAAGATAAATGCAGTATTCTTCCCCGCCTGAAATGTTTTCAAGGATGGTTTTTCCCTCGTCATCGGTTGTAGTTTCTTTTTTTAGAAGAGGTTCTCCATTGTTTATTGCGAAAGCACGACAAGCATAATATGGTCCATATCCGGTATACTGAACCTGGACCGAGAATTTCAGCTCCGGCTCTCTGATGAAAACGCCATAACCCATATTTTCCGGAATCTTCTTAATGTGGATCTGCCCCTTCCGGTCGCTTTTAACCTTGATAATTCCTTCCTGGCCATCGTCCAGCACAACAATGATTTGACATTCAAGATTCTGGATTGGAAGACCATTTTGGTCCGTAAACTGAAGTTTAAGCCAGTTTTTTCCATTAAGCTCAATATTGTCAGTTTTAAAATCACTTGAGGCACAGGAAACCAGTAAAAATGCCCCCAGCAAAATCATTGTCCAGAAAATAAGTTTTTTCATTTTGTTTTCTCCGCTTTCTCAGCACTCTTCCACAGCGGCACTCGGTATTCCGTGCCGTCGGTGAGGTAGCCCGCGAAGCACCAGCCTTTCGCTCCGTCTTTCGTGAGCACTTTGACCCACGTAGATTCGATTCCGTCGATTGTGACATCTTCGCCAACTTCGATGACTGTGGCTTTTTCCTTTTTTTTCAAAAGACCGATTTTTTCTGCATCGAGAGATGGAGTAGAACGGATTCTCAAGTTGTCTGTTGCAACATATTTATGGTTGACAAAGCGCACATCGTCAACGACACGCCAGCCGTCAATGTAACATATTAAAACATCTTCTCCTCTAAAACGATTGGCTACAAATGAATAATAAATTTCAACAGATGTAAAAAGCGGCATATCATCAGGAAACGATTTTCCATCAGCCCAAAACCCAAAACAATATTCTCCATCTCCAAAGAACCTTAAATTCCTCATCTGGATATCCGGATCATCCTTATCATATTCGTTGAGCACCAGATGTCCCTGACTTTTAAAAGCCATTCCTGGAGCAGATTCATAAACTCCAGCCTTATAAGCTTCATTTTCGATTCTTTCTATTGAACTAATCCAGATTGGTTCATATTTGCTCTTGTCGAAGCCGTCCACAAATCCGCTTCGTGCAGATTGTGCCTCAGCGGTGAGCAGACAAAACAACATCAAAACAAAAAATATTTTCTTTCTAGAAATCCTAAAAACCATAAAAATCTCCTACATCACATAACCGCCGAAAACCCAGCCATATTCAGGCTCTTCATTTTTCCACTCGTAGCGCGGAATCAGAATCTCACCCCACGGAGCCGTTATGCCGTCAATCGTCTCTTCTTTTCCAATCGCCACGACTTTAACGGGCAGCCTGTGCTAGAGTCCGCAAAGACGATTTGACTTTAGCGAAGGATTATCCCGGACGCGCAATCCTTCCGTCGAATCCACATACATCGTGTCGATGACTTTGCCATTCTGGTAAAACCGAGCTTTGTCCGAAAAAGCTGCTGTCATCGCAAAAAGCAAAACAAAGGCAAAAAGTCTGCTTTTTCTCAGATTCATAAAATCCATATTTTCTCCTCATTTTTTCTCAATATATTTTATGATGACTTCAGTAAAAATCATAAGGGCAGTTCCGAGAACCGCATGATACAAGAATCTGTAGGGAGTCCAACACGGTGGAAGCCCAAACCACTGCAAAAACATTAAAGCGGCGTACAGAACGACCAATGGAATTTTCCATTTGAACCAGGGAATAAAGGTAAGGATTAATTCTACGACGGCAAACAAAATGAAGCTATAATATGAGCCAAGTCCTTCAGAAAGTTTTCCGTGTGTGGCATGATTCGTGAAATGCTCCAAGAATTCCCAGCCAGCAATAAACAAGCAATAGAATATAGCAACTGTAAGTGCGTGAATAATAAATGAAATTACAATATTTCGTATCGGAACCTGCGGATTTTTCATTTTTTCTCCTCAAAAATCAAAGCCGTCAAACTCAAGCACTCGCTTCCATTCCGCTGAAAGCTCCTCGTAAGAAAACCAGTTTATTCCGCCGTCTTCTTTTTGAGGATTCCAGTTGAATTCATAAGAATACAGCCCAGTTTCGGTGTCGTGGAACAAAGCCGCCTTTGCGCTGTATTTGCCTTCCGCAAATTCGTAGATGTAATACGTCATCACGCCCGATGTGTGCAGCCACGAAGAATAAAGCAGCCTGTTTTCAGAGTCGCACTTCAGGTTTGTGTTCGTGACAGTTTGCCAAAAAGGCGGAGCAAAATCGAATTGCCCTTTTTCAGCGTTCCAGAAAAAAGCCTCGTAATAAGGCTGTGCGCCGCCCGCCGTACAACCTGCCAAAATCAGAATGTCGGCATAGCCGTCAAAGTTCAAATCGACCATCTTGAATTTCTTTTTGATGCCGAACAGTTCTGCAAAATCCTCGGTATATTTGTATTCAAGACTCTGAATCCATTTTCTGTCACGCCACACTTCAAGGTGCATGGTCTTGTCCTTGATTTCGTTGTTGAAGTCCGAATCCGAGCAGGTAACGAGCGTGGTGTAAATCTCGCCACGACCAAGCAGAGCGTTGATTTTTTCGGTATCAAGGTCAGTGATTTTTAACGGCGGGTTGATTGCACGGGTCTGGGTGTCCGTCTTCCAGTCGTCGTCCTTAAAACTCAGGCATTCATCTACAGTTGATAAAACTTTATACAGATTTGGCTCTCCGCCGATTTCCTTGAAGAAAAAATCCACATGCCAGAAATATCTTCCGCCGCCCCAGCCGAACGAAAGCGAAAAGCCCTCGTCAGTCTCTGAAAACTTTGGCACGCTCAAATTTTTCACTTCGTAATCAGCGACAGGAAGCCTCAGTTCCCAGTTTTTCCCATTACAAAAGATTGTCGCGAACCACCTTGAAACTTCTTCATTCCCAGAAACATCGCGTCGCCTCTCATAAGAGATGGAATATTTTTTGCCAGTAACAGAAAAGTTTCCGTCCAATTCCGTTTGCGAAAAAACAGCAAAAAGTGTTAAAAGAGAAAGTATTACGGTAAAAATCAGTTTCTTCATAAATATCCCCTTATTTTTACGGCATTGCAAAAAGCGTAAAGAAATCCGCAGGCGTAAAATGGTGCGGGGCGCAAATATAATCCAGTTCCGACGTATGATCCTCGCCTGCAAGCGTATATTCAATGATGACCTTCACGTTCTTTTTGCTCCAGCCACTCGCTTTTCGCCCGTACACGTCTTTTTGCAAATCAATCAAAGTGCAATACAAGTTTTTTCCGTCTTCTGTTTCAAAAAGTGTTCCGTCCTCGTTGTACAAAAGGTTCTCTTCACGAAAATCTCCTGAATAATAGCCGTTTTGCGTTATGTTGTAATACGTCCAGCCCGATTCTCCCTGCACGCGAATGCTCTTGACATGGAACAGCCCAACGTCCTCGCTTAGCGAGAGGTAGAGCTTTAGGTGCAGATTAAAGTCCAGCGTGCCGATAAAGCCACGGTAAAAGCAGGGATAAAACAGCACGACGAGAGGCTCTTTTGCGTCGATTGAGCGAGGAATGGGCGACCAGCCTTTTTTGTGATGATACAAGACCATTTTGTTCGAAGAGTTTAGCTCGTATCGGTCAACAACATCAGCAAAAAGCGAGAACAAAGGAACTACGAAAAACAGCGCGGAAAGAATGCAACGACGTGCAATTTTGTATCTCATCTTTTTCTCCTACATCACATAACCGCCGAAAACCCAGCCAGTGCTGACTTCGCCACCTTCAACAAAATGCTCATCGTTCACCGCCTCAACCTTGAGCCATTTGCCTTTTATGCCGTCAATCACAACCCAGTTGTTGTCGTCAACGTCAACGATTTTCAGCAGCGTGCCAGCGTCAAGAGTGCCAAAAACAAGAGCGTCAAGGTTCGGCTCTGCTCTCATTTTAAGGCGGCAAATCGGATTTACATAAAAATCAGGCTCACCAAAGGGGCGTTCAGGCTTTGGCTCTCCGACGCATTTTTTTACAAAGCGGAAAGTATTATCGTAATCCCTGTCCTCAAAGATTCGGGTTTCGTTCGTGATGACTTTGCCTTTTTCGTCCGTCTGGTACTCATAAACATAAAGCGCATCGGCATAATGCTCAGAAGATGAGACAAAGAAATGGTTTGCAATGCCTTTCGGGGCTTTTCTGGAATTGTCGGAAGTTGTTATTGAATAAGTGCAGATTTCTTTGGCTTTTGCCTCGTCTCCGCTTGTTTTTAGCGAATAGAGCGTCGTGGATTGATTTATGGTTCTCTTTTTTTCGTTGAAATCTCCGACCGCGATTTGCTCAAGAATTGCAGGGGGATTTGCTGTTGCAAGATTTTTTGGACACAAAATGCGAAGAAAGCCGTTTTTCTTGGTCAAATCTTTTGGCGAAATCGAAAAGCACTTTTTGTCTTTGTCTTTGAAACACATCGCAGAAATCTCGGTTGTGCCATTAAGAAAAGCCAAATCGTACGTTTTTTTGTCGCCCAAAACTTTTTCGAACTCCTCTTTGTAAAATCCGACTCCGCCGTTTTCGTCTGTCCGAACGTTCGTGTATGCTGTCTGATAGACAAAATTAAGTCCTTTTTCTTCCGAGATGAATGCGTAAGAAGAGTCGTAAATGTTTGCGATGTCGATTCCGCGGATTTTACCTGCGCGGTTATTCACGAGGGCAGAATAAATGGGATAAAGCGTCTTTGTTTTAAGCTCGATTCCCCAGCCGCAAATGCCAAGCAAGCCGACGCGGGTAAAAGGCGGAAGCACTTTTATCGTGTGGTATCTTGGATTTTCAGCGCTCTTTCCGTCTGTGTCCGTGTCCAAGAAAAATGCTTCGCGCACGGTAAGAGCAAAAACGTTGCTTGTCTCGCTTGTGGCAAAGTAGTTCGGGAGCGCGCGATTATAATACGGATATTTGTCCCGCCAGCTTCCCACAGAATTATCTGAATACACAGCAGCCCATTTTGAGCGCTCATCATCTTCGTCATAAATCATATAGTTTGTCTCTTCATCGTCGCAAAAATCTGGAAAATGATTGAAGCCGCGCTGTTTTATCTGTTTTTTTAGCTCGTCGGCGTAAAAACTTGGGAATGCGTCATCAAGATAAGCGCCGAAAACCCAGCCGTATTCGTCTTTTTTCTTGTCTTTGCGATGCTCTGGATAAAGCAGGATTTTCACCCAATAATCTTCTGTTCCGTCAATCGTCGCTTTTTCGCCGATTTCCACAGGGATAACATAATCCGAGTCCAAAAGAGTCGCTATTTTCTTTGCGCTCAAGTTCGGCTCGCTTCGGACGTTCAAGCCTTCTTTTGAGTCCACATAAAACCCGTGCAGTTTTCCGCTCAAATAAAAGCGCATTTTGTTTGCTGAAAAAGCACAAAAGGCATTGAGCAAAACAAGTGCAAGCAAAATATGTTTTTTCATTTTTGTTTCTCCTCGTATTTCTTGATTAGATTGACGTTTGCTCGCTCTATCTCGTTTAAGTTGCTTTCGTTGAAATCGGGATTTACCTTGTACCATTCTTCCAGAGTGAAATATTTTTTGTATTTTTTATTTTTGAACTTGTAGCCGTGAATGGCATAAAAAGCATTTCTAAAAATCGCAAGTTGTGATTTTGTCATAAAAAAAAGCAAGTCTTCGCTGATTTTTTCATTTGAGAAATCGATAAGATTTCCTTCTGTATTGTGTGTAACAATTCTTCCGTTTTTTTCCCAATAGGGAATAAACAAAACAGAAGTTTCATAAAATATGTTAAATGGAACAAACGTAATATCAAATTTTGCGTTCTCAGAAAAAGAATGTTGCTTTAAGTCCGCCTTCCAGAAAAATTCACCCTCTGTAAAACGAGCAAAATCCAGTTTTATATCCTCTGCCTTGCTAAAATATTTATTCGCTTTATCATATAAAGAAATCCCGATTTCGCTCGGATAAATCTCTGAATTTTCAATTCCCTTATAAACAAAAGTGTAGTCTACAGGCACTCCGCCTGTGTTCCTTGCAAGCGGAATATCATATAAAAAACAAAACATGCCCTGATAACTAAGATTCTTGTAAGACACATTCAGCGTTTTTTCGCCGTCTATCTCAAAGTCAAATCTTATTTCGATTTTGTCTGTTGTTTTATAAATCTCCCCGTTTTCCTCGTTTAGACTTTTGTAATAAACGCTTTTGTCAACCAGTGTTTCGTTCAAAAAGACTTCAAACGGGATTTCTTTGCCACCGTTCTTTATGCAAAAATCAAGCGGAATCAGAATGTCGTTGCAAAGCCTCTGAAAGCCCAAAACCTTGCAGTCAATCACAGCC
This sequence comes from Treponema zioleckii, assembly GCF_014737315.1. GTDB lineage: Bacteria > Spirochaetota > Spirochaetia > Treponematales > Treponemataceae > Treponema_D > Treponema_D zioleckii. The sequence goes on from NZ_JPUF01000031.1 coordinate 12,887, forward strand.
GAAATATTTTTTTTCTTCTTGCCAGAAATCACATAATCAATTGAAGCAAAGTCTTCAGTGCAAACAATTTTCTGATTTTTTACCAGAACGCTTTCATCATTAAAAACTGGACACGAAATTTCAAAAGGATTTTGACTTCCTCTTTCGTCCAAACAAAAGCCCTGTGTCACAAACACAAAAGTGGTCAGCAAAAACAAAAGTGCCGTGATTGCAATCTGCTTTTTCATTACTTTCATAAAACCTCACTACTTAAAAAGTTCCGCCTTGTTTTTATCAAAGGTCTTTTCCCATTACCAGCCAGGATCGAAAATAAACTTTATGCCCATAACGCTTTCGCCGTTGTCAAAAACAAGCATTTCCACATGGCAAATGTTTCCCCAGCCTTCCCAAGCCTTTATCTCTTCGCCGTCATCAAGATAATAACGCTCTCCGTTTGGCTCTTTGCCAAAAATCTCGTAAACTTTCTCCAGTGAATCGCCAAGCCGTATCGGAAAATCCTTTGGCAAGCTACCATTGTCAAAAACATAAACGCCCAAAAGAAAATAGCCTTCTTTTCCGCTCTCGTTGTCTTTTGTTGGGTAAAAGATAAAGTTCATGCCCTGACCGTAAACTCTGTTTGTGTCCTCTTCGTTAAAACTCGAAATATTGCGCATATTCTTTTCGATGTTCATCGTCGAAGTAAATTCGTCTGCAAGCCCTTCAAGATAATCTGCCACAGGGTGCAATGCCTCGTAACAGCGGAAGTATGCGGCTGATGCAAGGGATTTTGAAAGATACGCGCCATAGACAAATCCCCATGAGCCGTCTTGTGTGCGGATTTTGCACCAAGGCTCTTCAAACTCGCCGATTGTCTCTTTTTCCGCAGTTTCTTCAATGAGTTGAACACGCTCGTTACATTTGAGCGCAAACTTCTTCTTTCCGCTAAGGCTCGGCTTGTCGCGCACGTTTACGCCGTCTAGCGTGTTGACGTATCGCCAGAGCGCAGAATCTTGCGCTGTTGCCAAAACGCCCGAAATAAAAATCAGCGCAAAAATCAAAATCAGTTTTTTCACTTTTTTACCTCAAAGTAAATGCTCTTTTCCTCGGAATCAACAAGTTCTCCGTTTTTGTCAAGGATTGGCTTGTAGCAGCCATAAAATCTAAGCTTAACTTTCTCAGAATCTGCCGCAATGATTTCAAAGGCATCATACACCCAGCCTGCACAAACCGACCAGTAACCGTTCTTTTGTATTTCTTCATCAAGAAAAGAATCAAGCGGATATTTTTTCATGGTCGCAAGGTCAAAAAGATAAACGGCTTGAGCTTGCTCATCCCAATAAACGAGAAGATTGTTCTTAGTATCGCAGGCGGGGTTACTGCTGTCAAATTCAAGAATCACCCTTCCTGATTTTTTTTCGTAAAGATAGTTTGTGTAGGCTCCGCCATAAATTGTAAGGATGAAATAGTCATCAAAATCAATGTTACAATAGCGGTACATGTATTTTTCAGGGTGGATTGAAGCACTGCCTCCGTCGCTGTCAGCAATCAGCCGTAATTTTCCATCATTTTGAAGATAAACTTGAGACGAAAGGCCCAGCTCTTTATAAGTCCAGACAACAGGCCTCAAAAGAAGCGTGTAGCCGCCTTTCAGGGAAAATCTCTTTACGGTAATTTTGTCACCACGAGTGTCCGTAATATTTTCGTCCACAACGACATCGCTTTCAACTTCCCAGATTGTTTTCTTGTGCGAGTCTGACAATACCGGCGTAAATCTTTCTTGAACGAAAGCAATTGAAGATAGGAAAACCAATGCGATTGCTGGAATGTATTTTTTCATTTTTCCCCTTTATTTTACGCCAAGAACTTTTTCAAGTTCGGTTTCCCAAGAAAAATCAATTATATTTGAATCTTCTTGATTAAGGACGAATTTGCGAATGATTGAGCCAGTGTTTTGTCGGGCTTTTTCTTCGGCTTTTTCCCGCGAAAAATAAAACGCATAATGATACCAATCCCCTGTCATTTTATGAGAAAGCGTGTGCCGCGTAATTTCGCCAGTCCAGTCGGCTTCGCCGGATTCACGCTCGAACTTCTTTGCCACAAGATAAAGCGTGAGCAGATTGCTTTTAAGCGGATTTACCTTTTTTACGCAAGAAGCAACGCGCTCAAGTAAAATCTGAACGGCTTCGGCCTCGCTCTTAACGCGGTATGTTTTAAGGTCTCCGTCTTCGGAATCATTATGCTCGCTAACCCAAAGCTCATAAACTTCTCCGTTTTGGTCTGACTTTTTAAAAATTTCGCTCCAAAAACTTTTTTTGACAGTCTTTAGCTCGTCATAATTTTCTTCAACGAACTTCAAAAGCGGAAAAATCGACTCGCTGTTATCCAGCGTTTCTGGACTGTATGTAAGGCCCCAGCCAAAGTCTAAGCAAAAAGAACCGACTTCAAGACGAATGTTATCGTCAAATTCCGCGTGTGCTGAAAGCGAGAAAAGTATTGCCGTGAGAAAGCAAATAATAATTTTCTTTGCTTTCATTTTTCCTCCTTCGTCAGCACCAGCGGAACAGGAAAGCGGTAGCCTTTATACAGCTCGTCCGCAGAATAAAGAATGTCGGAAAGCGGCGTGTGTATCGTGAGCGTGTCGCCGTCTAAGGAATAGGAAAGCTCGCAGTAATCCGTAAGGCTTCCGTAGCCGCCAACGCCGTCTTTGTAGCCTTCTGTGTAGTCCGTCACGAAAAGCTCGATGTGGCTGTCGGTGGCGGCGTATTTTCCTTGCCACGCATAAAACTTGTATTTGCTTTTTTTGTAGTCAAACTTGATTTTCATTTCGTCAGCCTCTGGATACCCCAAGCCGAACTCCACGGTGATTTCCACTTTCTCGTCGGAAAAAGTCCACCGAACAGGGCTCGGAGAAAGGATTTCCCCTCGCTTTTCGCCCAGAGCGACGCGGGATTTTTGTTCTTCGTCTTTGGCTTTTTGGATTTCACACAGCTCATGCCATCGTTCATTGTCGATTTTAAGCGAAATCTTGCAGTCTTTAAATTCATCGCTAAGGTTCGGGATAAAAACCTCTGAGTTTTCGTCGCACTCTGTCCAAATCCGTCCCTCTCGCCCGTCGCCAAATTTCACGGTGATAATGATGGGCATATTTTTCATAAATGCTTGAGTTATGCCTTTCTTGTCCGCAAAGTGAACATGATACCATTCCGAGCCGTCGAAGGTGATTCCTTCGCTTTTGAAAACAGGCGACGGCTCAACGTTTTCGGGCGGTGCAGGCGGATTGCTTGCACAAGAAGTAAACAGCACAGTTTGAAAAAGCAATACCAGAGCGATACATACAATCTTTTTTGCTTTCATAAAAAATCCTCCGTCAAGTCGCATAAATGCACATTTGCAGGAAAAAGAACCAGATGCCCATCATGATAAAATGCAGGACAGAGAAAAGCAGCTCTTTCGATAAAAAGCGGCATTCGTCGGCCGTCCACGCAAGCACGGAAAACAGGACGCCTCCGATTGAAAGCACAATAAAGATTGTACTTTCTCATTCCTTCCTTAATTGCAATTATTTCTCCGCAAGCTTTATAACTTCGAGCAAACTTGATTCAAGGCGGTTGAAACGCTTCTCAACGTTTTCGGCACTGCTTTCTTTTGGAGAATACCAGTCGCATTTGGAAAAAATCTCGCTCAGGTCGGCGGATTTGAACTCGTATCCGTATTTTGCATAAATCGTGTTCCGCAGGATTCGCAAATCTTCTTTTGAAAAGATTTTTGCTATCTCAACAAATGCTGCAAGGCAGTCAAAATCCGGGTTGTAAGAGGAGTTATTAAATGCCTCGTTTTGAAGATACCACCTGTAAAACTCGTCCGCAAGGATTCTGTAAAAATCAGTTTTGCGGTATTTTATTTCCTCGACATTTTTAATATTTGCCTTTGGAGGCTCATTGAAGTCATATTTTGCCGCTGAAAATATCCCATCGCCCAGATAATCAGGGTGATAGTTCCCGTAATTCCCAAAAACACGGTAATAATCACCTTTTTCATTTTTATAAAAAACAGTGAGTCCATTTTGATATTCATAAATCATAAAATTATTTATGAAGTAAAACTCTTCTGAATACTCTTCGCCTCTATGAACAGCATACTTATAATTATAGATGTAAGTTTCTTTTCTGCACTTGAAAAATTCGTCCGCCCACGCCACCGACGACAGCACGAACAGTGCCGCAAAAATCAGAAATAGCTTTTTCATTTTGTTTTCTCCTCCGCTTTGTCATCACTCTTCCACATCGGCACTCGGTACTCCGTGCCGTCGGTGAGGTAGCCCGCAAAGCACCAGCCTTCCGCTCCGTCTTTTGTGCGCACTTTGACCCACGCCGACTCAATCCCGTCGATTATAACATCTTTGCCCAGCTCGATGACGGTTGCGCACTCAGCTTTCACGAGCCGACCGATTTGCTTTGCCGAAAGTGAAGGGGATTCCCTGATTTTGAGATTGTCCGTTGCTATGTATTTTTGATTCACAAAGCGAGCTTCGTTCACAACTTCCCAGCCGTCGATATAAGGAAATATTGCGTAATACGGAGCTTCAAAATGATAATAAATTATAAGAGACGTAAAAGGCGGAATGTCTTTTGGGAATGGAACACCTTTTGTAAAATCTCCTGCCAAATAACTATCATCACCATAAAAACGACCTTGAGTTCCTCCATTCGACCAGTCAAACTGGTTTATAAAATGGCAATAACTTTTAAAATGCTCGCCAGAAATTCCTCGTTCATAAGAACGCTGCGCAGTTTCATAAGCATCACCCAAAGTTTTCTTCTCATACCTGTCTATTGAAAAGCCGTCTGCAAATCCGCTTCGTGCAGATTGTGCCTCAGCGGTGAGCAGACAAAACAACATCAAAACAAAAAATGCAATCTTTTTCTTCATAAATATCCACACAAAAAAGGCGGGCAAGTTTTTAGCCTGTCCGCCCAACAGCCTGTAGCTCTTACAAAGTGGTTGCCCCAAAAGTATTCATCTACGCTGCATGGATTCCGAAACGAGTTCGGAATGACACTGAGCAACGAACATATTGGACAGTCCCTATTGCTTGTCCGAAATACCGAACGCCACCCAATCGTTTTTGTCCACCACGACTTTAACCAGTTTTTTCATAGTGGACATACAATCAGAAAGCTTTTTCCGCGTCTCATCAACAGCCGCCGTCTTGTTTTTTAGAGCAGCCTTGAGAGCCTCCTGCTCGCTGTTTTGGCTCGCAAGAAGCTCGGTCAAATTCTCAAGCTCCTTTACCTTCGCCTCCGTGATTCCCACACCAGAAACAGCGTCCGCTTTCTGCTTGAGTCCGTCCGCCATAAGGCGCGCGGCAGAAAGCTGCTCTGCAAGAGATGTATTTGCTTTTGATGCCATTGTTTTCCTCCTGTGGCAATTAAACCTGTATAAACTATACTAGTGTACCCCTATAACTGCAAGCACCCGCAAAAAACTTTTAGGAAACATTCCTAACGGTTTAGGAACTCGTCCTAAGGCTTTAGGAATCTCTCCTAACGGTTTAGGAACACTTCCTAAAGGTTCAGGAGCTCTCCTAAAAGTTTAGGGAACTTTCCTAAGGGGTTAGGAAACTTTCCTAAAGGTCTAGGGAGCTTTCCTAAACGGGTGGGGCAAAAGGGTGGCTGAGTGGATGCTGAATCAAGTTCAGCATGACGCGCGGGTTGTCACCCCGAACTTGTTTCGGGGTCTTTTGCCCACACGAAGGCAGATGCTGAAACGAGTTCAGCATGACAGCCGAATGACGAAAAAGCTAGTCCAAATACGCGCCGAAGACCCTGGCGGCAGTCGCCTCTGCAGGAAGCGAATCCTTGATGACATAGCCTTCCACTGACTTGTCATCGTTGACAGGCGCAGTGCGTGCTCTAAAAGAAATCCTGAAATCTTCGGGCTTCAAGATTGCAAAAACGATAAATATCTCAAACACAAAGAAAATAAAGTCTTAAGAGCCTTTACAAAAACTCTGATTATGCTATATTTCGCATATGAGAAACTTTTTTAGAGTAACAACCATTTTTCTTTTGGCGTTTTTTCTTGCAAGTTGCAAACAAAAAACTCAAAACACATCGCCAATCGCTGACTGCGTGGTGACTCCGAATGAGAGCCCAGTAGAGATTTATTCGGATACAGAAAAAAAGGAGAGTACATACTATGAACTTTCAGTTTTTACAGAGCCTACACAGCTCTCAATAATCGAACAGTCCGGCGATTTGCTCAAAGTGAAGTTCTCCGACGGCGGCTCGAAAAAGACCGGCTGGATTTCATTGAAAGACGTAACGCTGACGAAAGAAATTTTTGACAAGACCGTGAACCTTGCGATTGACGGAGATGAAAACGCAAAGATTTTGTTCGAGCACAGTTTTTACATGTTTTCAAATGCGGAAGCTGTTGAGAAGTTGACGAAACTCCTTGCCGACTTGCACTTGAAAGACCGATTGCAGAAAGAGAATTGGGAAGATGACGCTGTTCTAAAAAACTTTGTTTCTTTGATTTTGCCAAAATTTCAAAAAGTTACCGACTTTAGCCCGGACACAACAAACCCTCTTCATATTTTGCTTCCTTATGCGAACGAAGATATTTTATTTTTGTTTGACGATATGAGAGCCTATGACAGCGAAGGGCGTTCGTGCCTGATGCTTGCCGTAAAATCTATGAACATCGAAGCCGTAAAGTATTTTTATAAAAAAATCAAAGCCAATAATTTTAGCGGTTTGACTCACAAAGACAACGAAGGCCGCGCGCTCGTTGATTACATCGACAATTGCAAAAACGACGAAATCAAAGAAATGCTTGATCTTTGCCGTTATGATGTTCCAAGCCTTGTTTCTCAGTGCGTGGGATATCTCATTCAAACACAAAATGACCGTGAGCTTGCGGCAGAAGCCTTGACTGAGATGTCAGAAGACAAGCAAACGATTTTGCTCACGCAGCAAGAGTTCGCCCGCGGGGACTCTCCGATTGTTGTCCGCCAGGCGCAAATGTTCCTGCCCGACGGCACGACGACAGAGGTCAACTCGTGCGACACTGTGGAAATTGTGGAATTGCTTAGCGACAGATACGGCGAACAGCCATACAACAGCCTTTTTGAATACGATGAATACAATCCCGACAGCGCTCAAAGATACTATACTCGCTACAATTATTATCTTGTTCGCTTCAAGGACAAAGTTGGCATTTTGTCAGGCTCGGCTTTGGCGCATGACGAAATCACAATGGGCGCTCATTTTTATAGTTCTGCCGAACTTGATGGCGTGAAACTGTATGTTAATTACAAATACATAAAATACATTTACACCAACGAGAGCGAATATTTTGTAGATTTGTATGAATATGACTTAAAAACCGAGCAATTGAGAAAACTCGAAACTGGCTTTGCTGAAAACGAAATGCATTTTGAGAGCAGACCAATTTCTTTGGGCAATCAAGATTTCATGCGCAACTTTACGCTTGTGAAATCCTTTCCGTTCAAGCTCAAAGAACAGAATTACTATTTCTGCGCGTTCAGCTTCAATCCGTTCTCATGGGCACCAAACCGCTCGCTCTATCATTTCTACGCGGTTCGCGACGACGGCACTGCCTTCCTGCTTGGAACTTTTGGCAACTCAGAATATGTGCAGCACTGCGCGGAAGTGAACAGCGATTTTAAAGCCTCTTTGGACGAAGACTCCGCCTTGCCAGAATTGACGATGTTTGAATACGGCTACTGGAGTCGGAATTTGGAAACAGGGGAAAAAGAAAACCCGTTCACGATTACTCAAAAATACAGATTCGACACAGAAGCCTTGCGCTTTGAAGAAGACGGAGATGCCGAAATTGTAGATTATCTTCCTGAGTTCTAAAGATATTCTGTCACCCCGAACCTGTTTCGGGGTCTCTGCTTCGACTCCCTTCGACTCCGCTCAGGGAACAGTGGATGCTGAAACGAGTTCAGCATGACAGCCGAATGACGAAAAAGCTAGTCCAAATACGCGCCGAAGACCCAGCCTGTGCTGACTTCGCCACCTTCAACAAAATGCTCATCGTTCACAGCTTCCACTTTCGCCCAGCTTGCCATAACGCCGTCGATTTGCTCCTGTTCGCCAACTTGCACAATCTTTAGTAGCGTGCCAGCTTCAAGAGTGCCAAAAACTTGTGCGTCAAGGTTCGGCTCTGCTCGCATCTTCAAACGGCAAATCGGATTTACAAAATCGTTTTGTTTGTGCGTCTTGCTCCGTCCTTGCGGTTCGCCGTCGGTCTTGCTTGTTTTGCTGAACTTGTACGGATTTGTTTCGTCTTGCAAATAGAGCGTAACTTCGTTCTGTGTTATTTCTTTGCCAATGTGCTCAAACTCGTAAACTGCAACGCCGTTTTCTGTAAAAAAATGATTGCTCAAGCCTTTGTATTTTTCTCTGACCTTGTACATGCAGATATTATTGAGGGAACAGAAGATGTCGTCCTTGGGCTCAAGTGCAAAAATCAAGATATACTCGCCGCCGCTGGCAGAAATCCCGTAAGAAAAAGATTTTTCTTCCAGAATCGGCACAGGATTTTTCATATTGAGCGGATACAAAAGCCTGTATTTTTTGTCGTACCATAATGCAGGAAGTCTTTGACTTTTGCCGTCGCAGTCGATGAAATACGGAATGTAGCTTAAGAAGTTTGATGAATCCTCTGTGTTTACGGTTCTCAAAGCCCTCTCGATTTCATTGAACGCTATACCCGTGCTTTTGCTCGTAATGCGCTTCAGCAGCGCTTGAAAGGCTATACTCATTTTTCTTCCTTTTCCGTTCCTCGCGAAAATAAGGCTGCTCAAAGGCGCGATGTCGATTCCCCGAATGTAGCCTCCAGTGCGAAGATAATAAATCGGGTAAAGCAAGCCGTCTTCTATTCCGAAGCCTGCAATACCGTACACATCCAGCTTTGTTCCTGTTTTCTCGAAACACAACTCTCCGTATTTCTCATCATTGATGGGCTCCCAGAACGACAAGCAATCCCTCACAACCATGCACTTCACGCCCCCTCGGCTGTCCTGACAAAGATTTGTGAGCGCGTATTTGTATTCCACTGGGGTCGAGTCCCAGACAAGTGCTTCGTTTTGCTTTTTCGGTCTCATATAATTCACGCCGTCGCCAGAGGGAAAAAACTCCGCCTGAACTGAGCCGTTTTTTATAGCCTCTTCAATCAGTTCGCTTTCGGTCATCGGGGAATCTGGAGCAAAATCAGTTCCGCCACCCGCAAACACACCGCTCTTCGCGAAAAGCAAAATTGCCAAAATCAAAGCTGTTTTCTTACTCATAATTTTCTCCTGTTTTTCATCGGCGTTTTGTCATCGGTGAGCTTGTTTGGGAATCTCTGCTTCGACTACGCTCAGGGAACAGCGGATGCTGAAACGAGTTCAGCATGACGAAAATGAATGACGAAAAAGCTATTCCAAATACGCGCCGAAGACCCAGGCGGCAGTTTCCTCAGCAGGAAGGAAATCCTTGATGACATAGCCATCCACTGACTTGTCATCGTTGACAGGCTGAACTTTCACCCAGTTCGCGCTCAGTCCGTCAATTGTCTGCCGCTCTCCGACCTCGACAACTTTGAGAAGCGTTCCAGGCTTTAAAATAAGGAGCGTCCGTGAATAACGGTCAGGGGACTGTCGCATTTTTAGACGGCAGATAGGATTTACATACTGTCCCACTTTCAGACTCTGGCTTTTTCCCTGCGGCTCGCACAGTGCTTCATCTTCACTGAAAAACGCATAAGGAGAACTGTCTGTTTGCCGAAACGCTTCCTGCCTGTTCGTTTCAACCTTGCCCATTTCGTCAGTCTGATACTCATAGGTTACCACGCAGTTTTTGGTAAAGTAATGATACGCCATTCCGTCAAAGCCCACGTCCGCGCTCGTGTAGCCGTATTCGCAAATCTTTTTTAGCTGCGCGAATGTATCAAGGGAATAAAGCTCCGTGTAATACGTTCCGCCGCCCATTCCGCCTGAAAACCATTCTTTTTGAACAATCGGCACGGGTTTATTCATATTGAGCGGATAAAGGAGTTTGAGAGTGCTTGTCCGCTTGTCGATTTTAACGGGGAGTTTCTTGCCTTTGGGGTCTGTGTACTCTGCAAAGTTCGTTTCAAAGCCGCCTCGAAGCCATCTGCCCTCATATGTCATTTCGTGGCTGAAATATTTTTCAAGCTGATCGCTCGTGGAAAGTTTTTCTCTTTCCCATTGGTTGTGATTCTGAACGTTTTTCATCGAAACATTTTCCAGAATCGGCTGATAGACAAGCGTGTGGAATCCACCCTTGCCGTCGCTCGCCTTTGAAACGCAATTTGCGCCCGTAAAGTCGATTCCGCGGATATACGAGTCATAGCCAGTCCTGTAAATCGGAAAGAGAGTGCCGTTCTCTATTCCCCAACTCGACACGCCTTTTACCTTGAACGTTGTGCCAGCTTTCACAAAGCGAAGCCAACCGTAGGCCGCTGGTCCAGCAGGGGCAAAATACATAAAGCAGTCGCGCACGGCAACGACTTCGTTCTCTGTTTCATACTCCCAATATTTGCAGGCATAGTTCGGAAGCGCATGCGAAAACTCAGTGTTCGGCTTTTGCCATTCCGCGCCGTCAAACTCAAAGTATGCGCTAGGATTTTTCATATAGTTAATGGCAGGATTTTTTGGAAAATAGTTGCTGAAAAGGTAATCCTCGTTTTCAACGCTGAGCTTTTTTAGATAAGAGATTATTTCTTTTTCGCTCATCGGGCATTCTTTCTGCAAATATCCGCCGAAAACCCAGCCGTAGTTTCTGAAATTATCTTCCTCAAATCCGTCGTAATCGATGAGGATTTTTGTCCATGGAGCTTTTATTCCGTCGATTGTCACGATTTCGCCTTCTTCCACCACGCCAATGTATTCGCCGTATTTTAGTGCACCTTTTAGCGCACCGATTTTTTCTGCGCTCAAGCTCGGCGATTCTCTGATATTCAGTCCCTCGCGGGAATTGACGTACATTCCGCGGAACTCTTGGGCAAAACCAAAGAGCGCGAAAAACAAAGTTAGCAAGATAAAAAAAATCTTCTTCATTTTCTTTTCCTTTTTGTTGTGTGCTTCGACTCCGCTCAGCAACCGTGCTTCGGCTACGCTCTGCAACCGCACAGAATGAACGTTATTCCGAACTTGTTTCGGAATCCGCGCTTCCTTAACGTCAAGGAGGCTTTCCTTAACATTAAGGAGGCTTTCCTTGACCTCAAGGAGGGTTTCCTTAACCTCAAGGAAGTTTCCCTTAACGGCAAGGAAGTGTTCCTTGACCTCAAGGAGGAGTTCCTTAACGTCAAGGAAGTTTCCCTTAACGTCAAGGAAGAGTTCCTTAACGTCAAGGAAGAGTTGTCATTCCGAATTTATTTCGGAATCCGTGCTTCGGCTACGCTCAGTAAACGCAGATGCTGAAACGAGTTCAGCATGACCAAAAATCAGTAGCAGTCCCAGTTGTAAAGCACGTTTGAAAAATCAAGGTTCTTCAAATCTGCCCGGCTGATAAAGAAGTTCGCAATCCCGCAATCTCCCCAAAGGATTTCCCAGCTCTTGCTTTTTCCGTCCTCGCCGTTGCCCATTTCGCTGTCCATCTGGAACAAAAGCACGTCGCCCACTCTGCGCACGTCGCTTTGCGTGAAGTTAGGAAAGCCGCCAATCTGGTGGTTTGCGTATTTGTCGTCCAAATAGAACGCGTTGTAATCGTCCTCTTCAAACCAGTCGAGCGCGCCTCCGTCGAACACAGGAAAGCCAAGCTCTTGTGCGATAGCCTGCACCGTGTCGTCGAACTGGTCGTCGCAGTTGGGGTGAACAAACGTGAGTTGCTTTTCAAACGAAAGCGCATATTCTTTTTCAAACGGGAGATATTCCTCTTCGTCTTTTTCGTCTGACGCAGTTTTTACGCCCATTGCGCGAAGCTCCGCCTCGCTCATTGCCATGATTGAAGAGATGGACTTGTGATAGACGATGCGCCAGTTTTTTTGCCTTTCGTCCTTAAAATCCAATCCCCACAAATCATCGGCTTTCACAAAAATCTGTAAAAGTCCCTTTTCCGGAAAATCGGGCAAATGCGGAACGTCTGCAAAGTTTATCTGCGCCAAAAGATAAAGAGGCTTTCCGTCTTCGTCGCGCGGAAACTCGTCTGTTCTCTCCCAATAAGGAAGCCCGCCGAACTTGCTCGCGGTCAAAGGAAGCGGCGTTTCTTTTACGGCTGTCTTTATGCGAATCGACTCCGCGCCGTCTGTGTCGTGAATGCGCTGTAAAATCATTTTAGCCTGTTCGTGCGTGTACTTTTCTACATCGTCGTTTTTGCCAGAATCTTTCTTTGGAACTTTTACCGTGAAAAATCCTGATTGTATTGTTTCGTAGTTTTCAGATGACTCTTGTTTGTCACGGACGAGCGGCTTAAAGATCTCATCAAATGAGTTTTCAAGATTTTTTGATTTTGACTTCCAATACGCGTTGGAACCTTTATCATTAAAATCCGACGGAGACTCTCTGTTTTTTTTGATTTTGCTGTAGATAAAAAGCAAAACGGCTGTAAGCAATACGATTGCCTGACTACCTGTGAGCACGAACAAAATTATTCCCACAGCTGCAATCACAAGCGGAACAAGAATATCCCAAATAATGACAGAGCTTTTCTTTGAGCTTTTGACAGAGTTTTTCTTTGCGGGTTTAACATCATTGTTTTTTGGAGCCGAAGAATATTCAGAAGACAAATGCTCTTTAGAAGCATTGTCACCGTTTTCATCTTCATCGCCGGAACTAGGCGTAAAAAAAAGCGTGTTCGTCCAATATTCCGCTTCAATCTCGCGCACATCAAAAGTGTCGCCGTCGTAGTGAATGCGCTTTAGAGCCTTTTTGATTTCTTCATCGATGTTTTTTATTTCTTCAACAAGTTCGGCGTTCTTTTTCTCAAACTCGTCCTCGTCGGCTTCTATTTCAAAGATTTCAGCGCACTCAAGATGAATGTAAGTCTGCCTGTTTTTGTAATCTTTCAAGAATTTTATAACATTTTCGGCTTTCTCTTTGTACTCTTGTGGAAGTTTTGAAAAGAACTCTTCGAGCTTTCGAACTCCGCCGTCATAATCAGCCGTAATCGCGATTTTTCCTTGTCCAGAAAACAAAATGGAGTCGGTCGCTTGCGGTGCAGAACTCACAAGAATGCGATAAATCAGCGGAATGTTGCACTCGCTTTCCGAAAGACCGATTGCGCGCGGTTTTGGACAATCTGAAAAAACATCCAAAGAATAAAGATAACTTCTGTTTGCCATAAGTCGCTCCTTTTTTAATCATCAATCCACAATTCGTCGTAAAAACAAAAGTCGCTTGTCTTTGAAAATGCTGTGAACTCGTGAGCCTTTATCTTTTGAACAGCGTTCTCGCACGCTTCAACTTTGTCCGACTTCTCCCAGTCTTCAATGCCGTATTCTTTTTCTGAGAAATTAAACTTAACGTGGTTTTTCCAGTCTTCCGTGTCGTATTCACCGCTCGATTCGCTTATCGAAATCGCGTCTTCACGGCTTTCTCCGCTTTTGACGTACTCTTCAATCACGCGCTCAACTTCCGCCTTGCTTGCGACGATGGCACGAAACTCAATCCAGTTTTCCCACTCGCCATTTTCGCCCTTGTTGTAATACGGGCACATCTCGAAAAACATTTTCTGAATGAGTTGCCCGCTGTATTTCTTTTCGATTTCAGCAATGATAAAAGATGAAATCTTTTCTGAAAGTTCGCCTTTTGTCATGACTCGCTCCTTATTTTTTTATTCAGATACAAATCTCCGCTTTCCAATAAGCCAAAGTTTTCAAATCCAAGTTCTTTTATAAAATCACACGCAAGCGGAAAACCAAATCCATATATTTCAGCTGAAAGTATTAAAGTTAGTCCTTCAATTGAGCGGTCATCTTTTTGAAATGTTTTAGCCCAGCAAATGAAATCTTTTGCATACATTTTTTATTGGCATCTTTATTTTCCTGACACACAAAAACACACCGACTACCGCATCAGCAATTGGTGTGATAAACAGAGAATATTTTAATTCATTCTTTAGCTGCCAGCAAGCAAAACTACTGCTGACTTTCTTCAGAGCTTTCTTTCAGTTCCTGAGAGAGTTTGTCGGAACGATTTTTCCAGTATTCGGCTTTTTCCTGGCTGAAAATTGGTGAGAGAGGATTTTTTGATTCGTACAAATCAGAAAGCCAGCTCATGAGAAGGGCGATGATTGAATCAGGAACATCACATTTTTCTTTTTGATTTTCGTAGATGCCGATGGCGTTCAATGCAAGTTTTTCGGCTTTGACAAAATCTTCTGCCGTAAGCTGAACTGAATCTTCTTCATTTTCTGAATCTTCTGAATCCTGATTGCGGCCATAAACCCAAATGTGGTTTACCAGAGTTGCCATTGCACGCACGCCGCCAAGTTCACTAGCTTTTTCAAAGTATGAGCTGGACTTTTCTTCGTTTTTGATGTCGTTAATATCGATGAGGCTTTTTTTCGAATCATCGAAGGAATTAAACACGCCCGTGCAGTAGAGAAATCCAAGTTGTGTGAGCGCGTAAACATCTCCCTGACCAGCTTTTTCATCAACGAAAGAAAGGCTTTCTTCAAAATCAATGCCATGATCCATTTTGTAAACGGCAAGGTCAAGGAGAACTTCTTCATCGTCATTCTTTGCGTCTTCTGCCATTTCAAGGCAACCGTCAAGCTCTTCCTGCCAGTTCGCATTTTCTGCAAGAGTGTTTTTCATTGATTCGATGTAAGAATTCCATTCGTTTGTTAAGATTTCCATATTTGCCTCCAAATGCAATTAGGGTGAGAATTGATTTTATACACTAATAACATAGTGGAGGACTTTGAAATCGTTAATTTTTTTTTATTGTATTTTTGATTGATATTCTATTTTTAATCTTTCAATTAATAATTATCAATCAGATTCAATAATTCTTGAGAATCTGCGATTGCGAATAACAGCATTTCTGTGTAATAGAATTTCCAATCTGAATTGCCAGTTTTTGCTTTTAAAGCCTCAGTTAATTCTGTTACAGCATCACAATATTCTTTATATTTTTTGAAGCAAATAGATGCATTATTTGGAAGAGCTTTTGCATTAGAAACGTCTTTATTAAGAGAACCTAAACTTGTAAATATTTTAATCTCTGGAGAATTTTTTTCGCTTGTAAGACAAATCAGCCAATTAAGTGTAAAAAGTACTCTTGAATCACAAATTGCATACTGTTCTGGTCTCAAAAATGACAAAACTTTGGAAAGAGATGATATTCCACCTGTAATCGAAAGTTTAGAAATGTCATCTTCATCATTTTTTGCCTTTTTAATGAAATCTTTTGCAAGAGCCATTGTCGGGCCATCATTCTTAAAACTTCGATTAATTCGTCCCCACTTGCGAATTATCCAAATTGCAAGATTTACAGCCTGATTTTCATCCAAACTTCTGAATTCAGCTGGAAGCATCTCTTTTAACAGGCAATTTTTTTTGTAATTTCCATCTGTCTTGGCTATTTCCCCATATACATTCGAACATATTTCATTCAAAGAAGCAGGAACAGGTGCATTATACCAGTCACATAATTCTTTTTGTTCTAAAAAAGCTGTAAGTTTTTCAACAATTTTTTGGCATTGTACAGGTTCTAAAATCATATAAAAATCTCCTTTTTTTGATGTAGTTTGATTTTACCATACATTTGTAAAAAAAATAAAATAAAATTCTGCGATTCCGCTCCCTTAGTCATCGAAAGCACCTGATAATGTAAGCGCGCCGACAACGAGTATAACAATGCCGCCAAGTTTTCCTACTCCAGGAATTGGTATAGCGGCAATCGCTGCCAGAAAATTGTTAATCGCCGGAGCATTTTGCTCTAAGTCAAAAAGTTTATTCAGGAAAAATAATGTATAAAGCAAAATGCAGCAAAAAACAAAGAGTTTAAGTATCATAACTAAAAGTCTTTTTATCATAATTTCCTCCAGTTTAAAATAGAAGATTAAAAATTTTATATAAGACAATATAGACGCACAGAGGTCAATTCCTTAACATTATTTTTTAATTTTTACGATTTTTTCCAAAATCTCTTCTTCTTTTTCCGGCTTCGCATCTGGCCTCTAATGCATTTTTGTATTTTTCCCAGATTTCGTCCCGCTCTTGGAACATCGTCCGTTTTTGTGGAATTATTCTATTCATTGCCATTTCCGCAGCGCTTACACCGCGCTCATGCCCAAAAATACTCTTGAAATATTCCTTTGAGCAATCAATCTTAGAATAAACTCCGCCGAATTTCTCGTAAACTTCAAATTCAAAATTATCGGCCTCTTCGGGGAATAGGGCTTTCATCGTCTCTGAGAACAAAAGGCTTACAATTTCGCGGTCAGCCACGACAAGAAGCTCGCACAGGATTTTGTCGAACTGAGGCAAAAAGGCACCGAGCTTTACTTTTGGCTCCATGCAAAAATGCGGAATCAAGATTTCAGCCAACGACGTATCAATAGGATGCGCATCAGCATGATGTATGCGATAATTGTCCTTTTTGTAGATTCTATATTCAGTTTCAGGGCCACCTGCGGCTTCAACCCAAATATAATCGCTTAATTCGAATTTTGTAATATATTGTGGAAATGACATTTGTTCCTCCTGCTTTTAATCTAGTGCTATTTTTTTACACCGTTAAACAATTTTTTTTCTCAAAAAATTTAACTTAAAAAAAAAATCCCCATATATTATTTCTACGAGGTATAAAATGCGAAGAGGAAGATTATCCAGATACATTAAACCAACAGTATTGTACATGGGCGAACTGAGTATGACTGACTGCTATGTTTCGGCATACTATTTGTACAAAATCTCGGAAATGCTCGTCGGCTCTGAAGTTGAATTTGAATATCAGGTTATACTTTTTTTCAAACTCGCTTCCCGCCTAAAATGCACACGGGTGATTTCTGATTATCTTGAAAAAATGGTGGAAAAGGCTGAAAAAGAGGGAAAACTCTCAAGATTTCAGTTTCCAAATGATGTGCCCACAATTAAGCCGATGTATTTTGACTACACAACGATTCCGTTTGTTTACGATGAAGACAAAGATGTTGACAGGAACATTCCAGGCGACTTCGGCGACCACGAATTAAAAATCAATCAGACAGTCGTAAATCTCTACCGCTGTCTTTATGTGGACAATGAATTTTTACCGCACCTTATAGCCAATTTTTTGCTCAAATCGCCTTGCAAGGACACGGGAAAGATTCAAAACGGCGGCTCCAAAATCACGCGGCTTCCGGCAAAGGTCAAAAACGCAATCGAAGATTTTTCTCGCCTTGACTTCTTAAGCGCTGCGATTGAACTTACAGATAAAGAAAAAACTTATCTTCTCTATTTGTACCGCTCTTCAATCTTTCCGCCGCTAAAAAAGCTTTTGAATTCTCTCTCAGCCGAAGAAAATTCTCTCTTCCGCTCAGAAGTGCTGAACATTTCGCCCCATGACTACAGCGCGATTCTACGCTCATCTTCATCCCTCAGAACATACGGATTCATTGACGATGAAGGAGACCCGCACGAAGACACAATCGACTGCATAACAAACGAAAATTTTGATGTTTTCTTTACGGATTTGGTAAAAGAAACAGACTGCAAGGATTCATACAAGCTCGACTCATTCAACGTGAACAAAAATGTCACGAACATTATGACCAGAATGCTTTGCGGCGAAGAAAATATTTCCCTTCTTTTATACGGAAAGCCCGGCAGCGGAAAAACAGAATATGCCAAATCACTGGCGAAGGCTTCCTGCTTAAAACCGCTGATTTTCAAAAACGAAGCAGAATTAAATGTCTCGCAGAAAAGTGGCGAAAATTATGTTTTGAGCAGGCTGAATCTTTTTCTTTCGATAAGCCGTCCGGACACTGTTCTGATTATCGATGAGGCCGACACGATTTTAAAAACGCGGGATTCATCGTTCTTCGGCATAATTTCGCCGTCAAAAACAAAGGGTACCATAAACAAAATGCTCGAAACGAACAAAAACAAAATCATCTGGATTGTGAATTTTACGGCTCAGATTGACGAATCAACCTTGCGGAGATTCAACTTCTCTTACAAGTTCGACGCGATGAGCCGTGAGCAGCTAAAATCAATCGCACAAAGTAAGCTAAGCCCGCTCAATCTCCCGAATCTTATGAACGAAAAGATTTTGGTCTTGATGGAAAAATACAGCGTGACCGGAGCTTCTGTTGACAACGTTGTAAAAACGATAAAAAGCCTTGAAAGTTCTTCGTTGCAAAGCGGGCAAGAGACAAGCACAGATTCAGATTTTATTGATTCCGTGCAGGCGATTCTCAAAGAAAATGCTCTCCTGATTAACGGCAAAAAACGGCTGCGGGAAAATGTCGGCAAAAATTACGACGCAAAAGCATTGAACGCAAGCATGGAGCCAGAAAAAATCGTGAGGATGGTTCAGAACGCAGAAAGATTTTCAAAGAACAACTTGCAGAACCTTTCTGGAAGCGAAAACGGAATCAGAATGTTGTTCTACGGAAAGAGCGGCACTGGCAAAACCGAGTTCGCGCGCTACATTTCAGAGAGCCTTGGCAAAAAGATTCTTTTGAAGCGGGCAAGTGACATTCTCGACAAATACGTGGGCGGCTCGGAGCAGAATATCCGCGACGCATTTGAGGAAGCCGACAGGACGGGCAGCATTCTCTTGTTCGACGAGGCAGATTCGTTTTTTGCAAGCAGGGAAAACGCCGAGCACAGCTGGGAGCGCACACAGGTGAACGAATTTCTCACGCAGATGGAAGAATTCGGTGGCATCATAATCTGCACCACGAATCTAAAAGAAATCATGGACAGTGCGATGAACCGCCGTTTTCACATAATCGTAGAATTCAAACCGCTGGATAAAAACGGAATCCGCTGTATGCTTGAAAAATATTTTGCTTCATACGAATTCAGCGATGAGGAAATCAACCGTCTGGAGCGAAAAGAAAGCGTAACGCCCGGTGACTTCGGTGCGCTCGCGAACAGGATGAGATTTATGGACAGCACGGAACTTTCGCCTGCCTACATCACAGAAGAACTCTGCAAAATGCAGGACGAAAAGACAGGCGAAAGCACAAGCCGAAAAATCGGCTTTTACGCCGATTAGCAATAAGTCTACGAACAAAGGCCTTCCAGAGATTTTTTCAAATTGAGGAAGGCTTTTTTCTCAATCTGGTGCATTCGGACCTTTGTGTAGCCTTTGAGTTCACCAATCTCAGTGAAAGATTTTGGTTCTTTGCCGTTGAGACCATAGTGCATTGAAACGACATCGCGCTCAAGTGGCTTAAGATTGCGCACGGCTTTGAGAAGAGATTTTGTTGACTCAGAATTAACGAAAGTTTCTGCGGTGTCAAAAGAATCAGGTTCAAGCTCCAAGAGTTCATCCGGGTCGTTTTTGTTTTTGATAAGAGGAAGTCTTTTTTTGTTGAAATTAAGGGCATTTCGAATTTCCGAGTGAATACAATATTTTGCGTAAGTGTTAAAGCGAAATCCTCTGTGCACATCAAATTTATCCGCAGCGATTACAAGGCCAATCAAAGCTTGTTCAAAAAGCTCTTCGTCGTCAAGAAAATGACCATGAAATCGCTGAGAATATTTTCGTGCGAAAGGAACGCATGAGAGAATAAGAAGTTCGCGGGCTTTTTTATCGCCATTCTCAGCTCTGAGAGCGACTTCTTTTTCATCTTCTGGAGAAAGTTTGACGGTTGGGAATTTGAATTCATCCATGGTTAGCCTCCTAAAAATTGGTAAAATAAAAAAATGTGTAGAAAAAAAAATATAGGTGGCTGACCATTCGAAATTCTTAGAATTTTTTATTATATTTAGTTTTTTTCAACCAATTCGGTGAGCTGTGAAAAGTAGAGAAGCAGAGCCTCTCTGAGAGAAACTTTCCCGCCCGAAAGCCGTTCAAAGAATACCGAGCGGTTTAAATCGCATTTTCAAAGCCTTCCGCGATTCCCATAAAATAGCCTCTTTTACGTCCGTCCATTTTTCCTCCGTAATCTATGATTAATAAGGAATCTTCACTATGAACCAATAACCGTTTTCATCTTGAATAACAGCCACTGAATCTTCTATATTTTGTTTTTTTCCTTGATACGAATAGCTGATTTTTATCGCACAAAGTTGTTCCGAAGTAATTGTAACGGAAATGCTTTCCGCGGCCCCGTAAAACTCTTTAAAAAACTCATTCATACTATTGATTAAATCTTTTTTTTCTTCGCCAAAAAAGCCGGTCTCTGCAACATACTTTTTCCAATCGTCAGTTTGCTTTAGATAGCTTTCAAAAAACGCTGCAATCACTTGATTCGGGTCATTTCGGTCAATCCTTGAGAAATTCCGAACCGTTTTTTCACCGCAGGTTGCCGTTACTTCCGAACCGCTTCGCGAAATGACAAAACAATATTCCTCGCCAAAATCCTTTTCTTCTACAGCTGAATTTTCCAGCTTTGTCGTTGCACAGCCAGCAAGCAGCAAGCCCATAACCGCAAATAAAACAAAATTACTCTTTTTTGCTTTCATTTTTGACCTCCGTTTTTCAAGCAAAACTCGACATTTGTCCTAATAAAAAACACTTTAAGCATTCGATTGCAAAACTTTTTTCGATTCGCTATATTTAAACAAAACCAATTTTAAAGGAGGACGGCTATGATTGCAATTACATTTTTATTCACATCAAATCTTAAGGAAGCAACGGCTGTCCGCTTATAGTCTTTTTTTAATCCGACAGATTCAGTTTTAAATTCTCTCCGTTGTTTCCGTATTTTCAAAAGGAATTATATGGAAATTATCAAAGGAAAATTTTGCTCGTGCACGGTTTTTAGCGAAACGTGTGAGCAGTATGCTGCGTTGCAGATAAAGAATATCTGCGACAACGAAGTGTCTTCGGGAAGCCGAATGTGCGTGATGCCCGATGTTCATCCTGGAAAAGTCGCTCCGATTGGGCTTACTATGACGGTTGAAAATCGAGTTCTTCCGTATCTTGTCGGAATCGACATTGGCTGCGGAATGACGCTCGCTCGCATCAAAAAACATCGCGGAATGGAATTCAAGCAGCTCGACAGCGTGATTCGGGAAAATATTCCGAGCGGATTTGAAGTCCGCAAAAATCCGCATCGTTTTTCGGCAGATTTCGATTTTTCCCGGCTTGAATGCGGCTCTCATGTTTACAAAGAAAAAGCCGTTCTGAGTCTTGGAAGTTTGGGCGGAGGAAATCATTTTATTGAAATCGACAAAAGCGAGGAGGGTGATTTTTTCATCGTCGTTCATTCTGGAAGCCGGCATCTCGGAAAGGAAGTCGCAGATTTTTACCTTGGGGAAGGGCAGAAAATCCTGAAGAATCGCGGGGAAACGGTTCCGTTCGAACTTATATATATAGAAGAAAATTTGAAGGATTTGTATCTTTCGGATGTGGCGGTCGTTCAGAAATTCGCAGAGCGCAACAGGCGTGCGATTATCGATGAAATTGCCCGCGGAATGAAGTGGAAAATCGACGAGCCATATTCATGCATCCACAATTATGTGGATTTTCGGACTGAAAAGCCGGTTTTACGGAAAGGCGCAGTTTCGGCGCAGAAAGACGAACGGGTCATAATTCCGATTAACATGAAAGACGGAATCATTCTCGGAAAAGGCAAGGGGAATCCTGACTGGAATTTTTCGGCCCCTCACGGCTCTGGAAGAATCATGAAGCGTGAAGATGTAAAAAAATCTTTTACGGTGAGTTCGTTCAAGTCCGCGATGAAAGGAATTTATTCTTCGTGCATTTCAAAAGGAACTTTGGACGAAGCGCCGTTCGCGTACCGGGGAATCGACGAAATTCAAAAAGCAATCGAACCGACGGTAGAAATCACTCAAATTCTAAAACCGGTCTACAATTTTAAGGCTCAGTCGGAGGCATAGGATGACAATTCAGATTTCTTCCGGGCAAGGGCCTTGCGAATGTGAGATTGCGGTCAGGCTTTTGTTCGAATCGCTTCAAAAAGAATTTTGCGAGAAATTTGAGATTTTGAACTTGAATGAATCAAAATCCTGTGAAGGCTGGACTTCTGTTTCTTTTAAAACGCAGACTGATTTTTCGTTTTTGGAAGGAAGCGTTGAATGGCGGTGCAAGAGTTTTCTCCGGCCCGGTCACAAGCGCAAGAATTGGTTTGTCGATATTGCGATTCTGCCGGATTCTGAAATATTTTCGCCGGACGGAAAAATTTTGTGGCAGTTTTTTCGCTCAGGCGGAAATGGCGGTCAGAATGTGAACAAAGTCGAAACTGCGGTGCGGTTGATTCATGTTCAGACGGGACTTACGGTCACTTGCAGCGAAGAGCGGAGCCAGGTTTTGAACCGAAAGCGTGCACTTGAAAAACTTCATGCCGTTCTTGAAGAAAAACGCAATGAGGCTTCCGATGAAAACAAGTTTGCGCTTTGGGAAAGGCATAAAAATCTCGTCCGAGGAAAAGCCGTCCGCGTTTATGAAGGCAAGGATTTCGTCCTGAAACGCTAGGATGCAAAACGGGACTGCCAATAAGTTCCATTCGTATGGTCATTGGGCCACTCTAAATGACTTTGCAAGGCTATGGGCGGTGGCTTCGACAGGTTCAACCACTGCCTTTTAAGCCTATTATTCATTACGAGCCCCCAGCGAAATATAAAATATATTTTTTACTTTAAAGCATCTGACTCTATTTCTGATGTTCATCAAAAATTTTTTTTGCATTTTCCAGCAAATTTTCTTTTATCGCGTGAATATCTTTGAGTTCTGAAGTACGGACGGTTTTCTCAAAAACATATTTTTCTACTTGGACAAACCCCAGGGAATTCAGGTCATCAGGAGAAAATCCTGCCCCAGCTTCAATATCGACATATCTATCGTCTCCGCGCAAAATGCAAACAGTTTTTTCATGATATTTTGCTTCAAACCTTTGCAGATAATATTCACTCACTTCGTATGGAGAGACAAGTTTGTGAAAAGCTCCGTTTTCTTCTATAAAATCATATTTTTTGGCAATTCGTTTGCTTTTTGTATGTAATTCGATACAGCATTTCCAGCTGTCGGCAGAAAACAAATTTCCTTGAAAAACTGCAAAATGATTCTGTTCATATTTTGATTTCATATCTTTCCTACCGCTTCACCTTCCGAATATAGCTCGCTCTTTTTGCATCGACATAGCCGTTCAAAATCATAATTTGCTCAAATGTATTTCCGCGACGAGTCAGTTGCCGCTTTTAGATTTCTGTCTTCCGCGAACGCAACAGACGACAGCGCAACCCGCCGCCGTCAGAGCAGAGAAGGCTAAAACAGTCGTCTGACCGCGCCGACCGCAAAAGCACCGCGCAACACCGCCAGCACAAAAAACAGTATCTTCATCATTTTTCTACCAGTTGTCTTCCATGTCGTTCAGTTCCAAGTGCTTTTCCTCGGAAAAAGCGGATTTTTCAGGATTCGGCATCTGCGCCGGCTCCGGGGCTTTCGCTATCAACTGACTTTTTGGAAGTTCCGGGATTTTTGCTGCAATCTTTTTGACTTTCTTCGGCGTGAGAAGCTCCACGATTTTGTCGTAATTCGCTTTTTCTTTGCCGTCAAGTTTTCTATCGGCATAGCGAGCCGTGAACAAATCGAGCGCAGTCTTGCCATCTTTGTCCCTCAGCGTGATGTCCGCGCCGTGGGAGACCATAAAGCCCACCGGCTCCAAGGCCGTATCGCGCCATAATCCAACTTCCTTCACCGCATACATCAGCGGCGTTTTGCCCTCGTCGTCTATCGCGTTCACGTCCGCGCCAGCTTCCACAAGAAGAATGGCAAGCCGGGTTTTCAATTCGTCCCAGTCGTATTGAGAAGCCGCCCAGTGCAGAGCCGTTTTTCCCTTGTCGTCGTGGCGGTTCACGTCCTCTTCGTCGCATTTTTCGAGGATTTTTGAAAGAACGTAGGTTTTCGCCTCGATGTCGTAATCTGTCTCGTGTCCGTGAAAAAGCTCCATCAAAATCGTCTTCTTTTCGTTCTTGCCGTACTCGGAGTTCAAGCCGTACATATAAAAGCCCGTCTTCGCTCCCGCGTCCAAAAGCACCTTCGCGCACTCGTAGGAGCAAGTCGAAAGCGCCCACTGAAACGGCATAAAAGGCTTTCCCACAAGCACTTTTTTGCCGTTTTCGTCGATTTCTTCCTCGTAGGTGTCGATGTTCGCGCCATGTTCGATGAGCATCTTCACCGCATTGTCCCTGTATTTTTCAATCGCAATCGGCATGGCGCAAATATTGGAGAAATATTTGGTGCTGCGCTTAAAAATATACTGCTCATCGCGCACAAGGTCGGCTTCCGCTCCCGCCTCAAGCAGAATCCTCACGATTTCGTCATAGTCGCTCACCTTGTCTTCGTCGGCCAAGCCGCTTACGCGCTCGCAGGCAACGATGAGCGGCGTTCGGTAGCCTTTGCCCTCGTTCACGTCCGCGCCTTTTTTGATGAGTTTCTTGACTTTCTCGATGTCCCGGTTTTCCACCGCGATAATGAGTTTTGTGCGCTCCTTCTTGTATTCCTTCTTGTATTCCCTGTGGTATCGGGCTACGGCTGCGGAATCTTTGAGCGAATCGAGGATTCCGCCCAAAATCGGCAGGCTGCAAAGACCCAAACTTATGCCGAAAATCCACGCCGCCACGGTCTTCGCCACACCGTGCGCCAAAAGCGCGACAATTCCCGAAATGAGCGCGATTCCGCCCGTGAGTGCCATAAAGCCAAATACCAAAAGACCTGCCCAAAGGGCTTTTCCCAATGCGTCTCCCATTTTTTTTCTCCTATTCTCCTAAATCTTCGTCTATCTCAATCATAAAACAGAGATAGGCTCGGCTTAAAGTTAGAAAAAAGATTAAAACAGACGACGCACCGCGCCGACGGGGATTTCTTTTTCTATGATAAGCCCGTCTTTGTTTGTCTTTCCCTGTCGTGTGCTTCCGTCGGCAAGCTTAAGACAATACGGATAGCCTTTTAGCACGCGCCCTCTAAACTCAAGCTTCATATACAAATCGCAAAACAAACGCACAGGTTTTGAATCTTCGCTCGTTTTTCCCTCATAATTCACACAAAAAACGTAAGAGGGCTGCTCGTAGTTTTCGCCGAATCCCAAATCAGTTTCGTCGTCCACATCATATTTCACGCACCACAGAGCTTTGACCTTGCCGTGTTTGACAGTGCTTTCAAGTTCGTAAACAAGGGGAGTTTCCTTTTTTGTCGTTACTTCGCTAATCGTGATTTTCACTTTCGTTCCGTCTGCCACGTTCGGTAAGCGCGCAAAAATCGTGATGTCCTTGTTCAGCACAGCCCTGTCGGTTTGGCGAAGCCCGCTTTTCCACAAAAGAGTTTCCCCAGTTTCTGTCGCTCTCATCGTCGCACACGAGACAAGCGCGATTTGAAAAAGCACCGCCATCGCGATAAATACAATCTTTTTTGTCCTCATAAAATCTCCCGTTACCAATCATCTGAAATATCGCAGAGTGCAATATGTTCTTCTGCTTCAATTTTCGGCATTTCTGCCTCTTTTTTGCTGACGCCTGTTTTCACCGTGCACAAGTCGGCGATTTTGTCGTTTTTTTCTTCGGTGGTTGCCTTTGCCACAAGTGTTTGCCCGTCCGTGCGTATTTCGCTGGTTTTGCTTTTTTCGCTCTTCGGCGCGTTGATTTTTGCCTCTGGCGTGAGCAGGTGCTCGATTTCGTCATAATGATCTTGGTCTTTTGCCCAGTTGAAATGCTCCTTGAACAAATCCAATGCAAGTTCTCCCCAATTATTGGTCAGCGAGACATCGGCTCCGTGAGAGACAAAAAACTCAACTGCGGGAAAAAGTCTTTCTACACTATAGCCATTTATAATCAGCAGCATGAGCGGTGTTCTGCCCTTGTTGTCCTTGGCGTTTATATCGGCTTTGTAGGAAAGGAGTTTTTCTGCAAACGGAAATTCCTCTTTATGACGGAATGAATACTCAGCTCCGTAGTGCAAGGCTGTCCTGCCTTCTCCGTCTTTTTCGTTCACATTCACTCCGTCTTCAAGGAATCTTTCAAAAAGTTTCAGCGCAAGTTCTTTCTCGCCACTCTTTTCGGGGATATAATGAATCATTCGCATAATAATCGTTTCGCCTGTATTTTTCTCGTATTTGTAAAGATAATGCCCTGTCTTTGCACCGTTATCCAAAAGGATTTCTGTTATTTTCAGCATCGTTCCTTGATTAAAACCACGAGTAAGGGCAAACTGCACGGGCATAAAATCAAGCATTCCGTCTTTTTCGTCAAGGCTGTCAATGCTCGCTCCGTGCAAGACCAGAGCACGAACAGCCTCGATTCTTGAGTGTTCTATGGCACGTTCAAGTGGGAGCAGCTCCTTTTCGCCGTCAGTGTTTGTTCTCAAGTTTGGGTCTGCGTTCGCTTCAAGGAGCAAAAGGACAATTTCATCAGAAGATTCGTTGATTCCATAAAAATCATCAGGAAATTGATTGCAGGCAACGATGAGAGGCGAAAGCCCTGCTCTCGTTTCGTTCGGGTCAGCACCTTTTTTCAAAAGCTTTTTGACTTTCTTCACATCTTTTTTGTGAACCGCTTTCATAAGCGATGTGTATCCTTTGGTTTGCTGTTTTTTTCTGCCAGATGAAATTCCAAAAACTCCCGAATTCCAAAGGATTGCAACAACGCCAAGACTAGCGACTGCAATCAGAGCGATTCTTTTTGCTCCGCTCGAAAAAAAAGCCGCAACTGCCGTCGCGATAATTCCCGCTCCAAGTGCAATCCCGCCAAGCAGCAACAAAACGCCGAGCAGCAGAAATACATCAACAATCGCACCAAGTGCGTGTTCACCAGTCATAATAATTCACCCCCTGCTTGCAAAAAAAACGTCGTCAAGCCGACTTTCGCCACAGAATCCGCACGGTTCTTAATTTCCTCAGCCAAAAGCCGAGCCGTCGTAATTTCGCTAGACAAAGATGTATTTGCTTTTGATGCCATTTGTTTCCTCCTCGGCATAAAATTTCTTAAATACTATACATTTCAAGGGCTAATTTTCAAGCACATATTTTTAGGAACTTTTCCTAAAGGCTTAGGAGAGTTCCCTAAAAGGTTAGGAAATGTTCCTAAAGGCTTAGGAAACTTTCCTAAAAGGTTAGGAGACCTTCCTAAAGGTTTAGGAGGCTTTCCTAAAAGGTTAGGAGACCTTCCTAAAAGGTTAGGAGCATTTCCTAAAGAGTTAGGAAGCCTTCCTAAAAGTTTTTGCCATCTTAATCGCCGAGCATAACATAGCAATCAACGCCGTCGGGGATATGCTCCACCCAAAGATAGCCGTCGCTGTCGGTCTTCGCGTGGATAATGCCGTCTTTGATGTCGTCGCCAAAAACAAAAATCTCGGCTTCAACATTCGCAATCGGCTCGCCTGTCTTGCTTACATACTGCGTCTTAATCCATTGCGTGCCGTTCAGCTCCACGTTTTCCGCCTTGATTTCCCTGCCGTCTTGAATATATGTGCGGATATTTTTGACGGGCAAAAAACTCTTGTCCCGCTCATAGCTCAGCGTGATGAGATATGTTTCGTCAGCATAGACCGCGCTTTTGACGCTCATAAACAGATTATACTGCTCGTCCGAATCGGGATATTCTTTTTCTGAATCCAAAAGAAGCTCTTCGCTTCTGTCTTTCTTGTAGAAAACGCCGTCGCTTGAAGCGATGTGAACGAATTTCCGCAAATCCTTGTCCCAGTAGCAAAGCTCAAAAACAGCGTCGTGCGGAACATTTTCCATCACGAACTTTTCTTCGTCCTCCGTGATTTCGGGCTTTTTGTAGACGATGATTTCGTATGAATCCCGTTTTACGTATTTGTCCAAATCCTCCCGCCAGTTGATGAAAAAGCCGTAGGGAACAAAAACTCTCACATTCTCGTCTGACTTTGAAACACCCTCGACTTTTGTAAAATCCTCGTCGGGCAGGCGAATCTTTTTTGTCTTTCCTGCCACAACGTTTTTCTTTTTTTCAATTTTTTGCGGCTCTGAAGTTGAAAAATCATCGGCTGTCAAAGTCAAAATGATTTTCTCGCCCTGAATCGAATCGTCCAGCAAATGCCAAGTGAGATTGTAGACGGGAGATGGCTTTGGATACCCCCACTCATTCGAGATTCCGACTATCCAATGTAAAATCATTCCACAAACAAGCAGGTTAAAGAGCGAAACAAAAAGGCAGGTTTTCGCCAGCCGCTCACGACGGGCAAGGAGCGAAAAGACCACGCCCACAACGGCAAAAGCAAGCAAGATAAATCCGCCGAAAATAACGGTGTACATAAAAACCGCATTCGCAGTGTCGCCGATATGTCCCAAAGTTTTGAGAAAAGCGGAATCAGATTCGACAAGTTGTCCGCCTTCAAAACCATAGTGTATGCCGTCCAAGCGACCGAGCAGAAAGGCGGCAAACCCAATCGCATAGATAGCAATCTGTAGCGCAAGAATGATTTTCGCAAGTTTGTGTTTCATTGTGTTTTCTCCTTTGTCAGCACAAGCGGAACGGGGAAGCGGTAGCCTTTCTCCAGCTCGTCCGCAGAATACAGAATGTCGGAAAGCGGAGTGTGTATCGTGAGCGTGTCGCCGTCTAGCAAATAGGAAAGCTCGCAGTAATCCGTAAGGCTTCCGTAGCCGCCAACGCCGTCTTTGTAGCCTTCGGCGTAGTCCGTCACGAAAAGCTCGATGTGGCTGTCGGTGGCGGCGTATTTTCCTTGCCACGCATAAAACTTGTATTTGATTTTTTTGTAGTCAAGCTTGATTTCCATTTCGTCAGCCTCTGGATACCCCAAGCCGAACTCCACGGTGATTTCCACTTTCTCGTCGGAAAAAGTCCACCGAACAGGGCTCGGAGAAAGGATTTCCCCTCGCTTTTCCCCCAGAGCGACGCGGGATTTTTGTTCTTCGTCTTTGGCTTTTTGGATTTCACACAGCTCATGCCATCGTTCACTGTCGATTTCAAGAGAAATCTTGCAGTCTTTAAATTCATCGCTGAGGTTCGGAATAAAAACCTCTGAGTTTTCGTCGCACTCTGTCCAAATCCGCCCCTCCCGTCCGTCGCCAAACTTCACGGTGATAATGACGGGCATGTTTTTCATAAATGCTTGAGTTATGCCTTTCTTGTCCGCAAAGCGAGTATGAAACCACTCCGAGCCGTCGAAGGTGATTCCTTCGCTTTTGAAAACAGGCGACGGCGGGACGTTTTCGGGCGGATTTTTCACTTTAGATGCGCACGACGACAGCATGACCGCCGCCGCCAAAATCAAAAATATCTTTTTCATCGTCATTCTCCTCCTCCGAGCAGGTCGTTGATTTTGTCTGCGTCTAGTTCGCTTATCTTTATGGGCGGCTGAATCGGGCGTTGCCGCGTTTCCGTTTTGTAATCATACGGTGGCTCATAGTCAGATGTGCGCCTCGTTTCGATTTTGTACAGGCTCGGCTCGCCCGCGATTTCCTTGAAGAAGAACAGTTCATAGAAAAGGCAATGACCGCCGCCCCAGTCAAATGCTATGTAAAATCCTTCGTCCGTTTCAGCAAACGCGGGGTCGCCCAAGCCGAAATTCTTCGCTTCCCAGTCGGCGACAGGCAGAGAAAGTTCCCATTTTCTGCCGTTATGCCCGATTATGACAAAAGTCCTTTCAACCATGAAGCCAGAGGGAAAAGCCTCGTCCCGCCGCTCGCTCGAAAATGTGTAGTTCGGCTCTCCGAACAATGGCGCAAGCACGACCGATGCCGCAAAAATCAGAAATATCTTTTTCATCTTTCGCTCCTTTCGATTAAACCTTCGTCTACATCGACGAACATCACCTCGTATTCCTCGCCGCCGATTTCCACGGTGGTATGCAGCGTGAATTCAAAACCTGACTGTGCGCCGTAGTACCCATCTTCGATGCCGTCAGTTCCAATAACATCATCGACTGGAATTCGGACGACTTCTTTCCGAATTTTCTTTATATAGCGCATATTTTCTTTGGTCGGGCGACCGTACCGAACATATATGTAATTCGGCACATCGGCATCTTCGCCTCTGTACAACACGCGGACATAGTGATACGGCGAAATTTTGTTTATATCCATAAGATAGGTGCACCCGTTCGCGTGAAAGTAGATGTAGCCTTCTTTTTTATTTTCAATAACCGTGTCGCTTTCTTCTTCCGTGATGATTCTGCTCTCACGCTCCACAATCTCGGCAAGTATCTCATTGAGCCGCTCCTCCGTCACTGGCGGAAGATTATTCGACGCGCACGACGACAGCATGACCGCCGCCGCCAAAATCAAAAATATCTTTTTCACTGTCTCTCTCCTTACCAATCGTCGCTCATATCTTCAAGCGGAAGATGAAGCGCAATCTGCACATTCTCAGCTCTTTCGATTTCAGTAACGCTTTTGCCTCTTTCTGTTACGGCTGTCTTTGTTTGTGTGTCTGGAGTGAGGAGTCGCTCGATTTCGTCATAGACGGGGATTTCCGCTTCTTTGAGGTCGTCCCTGCGGCATGAGCGGTGAAAGTAATCCAGTGCGGTGAGTCCTTTTTCGTCGCGCAAAGTCTTGTCCGCGTTGTATGAAACCAAAAGCCGAATCCAGTCTACTATGTCTGTGATTTCTGTTGCCCACGAAATATTAGCAAAACACATCAGCGCAGTTCTTCCGTATGCGTCTTGAATGTCCACGTCAGCCCCTCCGTCCAAAAGAACTTTTGCCATTGGCAGTTTGGGAGCGTCGTTCCGCGTTGTCGCATACCTGTCTGCAAGAAGAATGAGCGCGGTCATTTTTCTGTGGTCATCTGTCTGCGCGTTCACATCAACTCCTTTCTCCAAAAGAAGAGTGAACAGGCGGCAGAGGTCGGCGACATTCTTTTTCTCAAGGCGCAGCCTGTTTTCTTTCTGTTCCTCAGTTTCGTTGGAATCATAGATGAAAAAAATCGATTCCTCCAAGAGGAACATAAAAGGCGTGTAGTCCTCGCGGCAAAAGCCAAAATCGTAGCGTTCAAGGGGGACTGTACCAAGTTCAAGAAGAATACAGGCTTCCTCATAGCACTTCGTCCCGATTGCAAACTCCACAATGCCGTTTCCTTTTCCGTCTTCCGCAAAAAAATCGTAGCCGTGGGAGCAAAGAAGATTGATTGCGCCGTGCCTTTTGTACGCAACCGCGTTCTTCATCGCATCCCTTTTAAACTCTATTTCCTTGTTCGCGTCCGCGCCTGAGTCCAAAAGAAGAGCCGTGATTCTGTCAGCCTTTTCTTCGTCGGCGTAAGCCTTGCAGGATTCGCTCAAAGGGGTGCGCCTTTCATATTCAGAAAAAGCGTTCACGTCCGCGCCTTTTTTGAGCAGTTTTGCGATTTTTTTCTCGTTCTGCTTTTTCACCGCACGGATAAGAGGCGTGTTCTCCTTCCATTCGCTGAAGCCCGAATTAGAAAACGAATCTCCTGCGCTATCAAGTATCTTTAGTATGGGCGCACCCAAGATTCCGATGGCGAGTGGCGAAAAGAAGACCGCCGCCGCGATTCCAGCCACTTTGAGAGCGAGCGCACTTTTTGCCGCCGCCGCCACAATGAGCGAGACGATTGCCGTTCCGCCCGCCATAAGAATCAGCGGCCACGCCACGGCACAAACACCAAAAGTGATTATAAGCCACAAAGGAATTTCAAAATCCATAAAAACCTCCAAAAGAAAGGCCATGAATAGAATAGATTTTTCGCGTATACATTATTTCTATTATCGTCTATCGTCCCACCGAACTTATTTCGGAATCTGTGCTTTGACTCCCTTCGACTACGCTCAGGGAACAGCTCAGCAACCGTCGATGCTGAAAAGAGTTCCGCATAAAGAAAATTAAATCTGCTTCGTCATTGTGTCGTCGCTTTCAGTAAATCCTAAGGATTTGTAAAGAGGTTTTCCATCATCCGTTGCGTCAAGGATAATCTCGGAGCAACCGCGAGACTTCGCTTCATCTATCAACGATTGAACCATATCACGCGCAATGCCTTTTCTGCGATATTCTTTTCTCGAATAGACGCTCATCAAAAAGGCTCTCTTTCCTGTCGGGTGAGAAAAAGTCGGCATAATCGTGATGTAGTTGATTGACGCCATACCTGCGATGTTTTCGCCGTCCTTTGCGAGAATCGTCGTCTGATTGCCGCTCAAAAAGTATTCGCGGGCGCACGTTTTAAGCTCTTCGCTAAACTCATAATCACTCGACAAGTCGTTCACTTCACAGAGCATTTCAAGCCGAATCGCCATCAGCGTTTCAATGTCTGCTGCTGTCGTTTTTACGATTTCGATATTCTTTTCCATAGTTTCCCCCATTTTAAGTCCATAAATCTGTGATAAACATCGCACTTGCGTCTTCTGCTTTCTTAAAGCCGCAATGCTCGTAAAAGCCGATTTCTTTGTTGTAAGCGACGATGACAAGGCGAAGATAATCGCTGTATTTTTCTTTTATCTTTGAAACAAGTGCCGCGCCAATTTTTTTCCCTGATACTCTGGGTGCACAAGAAGATAGTGCATATATGCGTTCATAATTCCGTCGTCCATTGCGCAAGCCATACCGACAAGCTTCTTTCCGTCCCAAGCAGAAACGACAGTCTTGAAGTTTTGCATTGCAACTTTGAGTTTGTCGGGGAAATGCCCCGAAGACCATTCGACCGATAAAAACAGCTCTTCAAGCTCCTCCCATGAAAACTCGTGCGTATCTTTGTATGTGATTTCCATAAATCAAACCTCCTAACTTCCCGTCGAACCATGTAGAATTTACAAGCCATTCATGCTGAAATGAACGCTGAGAAAAACAGACTTTAAAAAGTGCCTCTATTATAAAATCTAACATGTATTCAGCACAGTATGCTATAATGGCACTTATGACAGAAATTGAATTAAAAAAAGGGGAAGCCCATAAATTCGGGCAGTCAACGCAAAAATCCGATTTGCCTAATCATTTTGATAAAATACAAATATTCACCTTCTCAAAATTCGGCGCAGAACTCGAAGAAAAACTTTGGAAAATTCTAAAATCGTCTACTTTTATAGACGGTTTGTCAAATAAAAATGATTTAAAATATACAATCGAAGAGCTTTTTAAACTTTCCTTCCAAGAAAAAAAAGTTTTAATCATTTTTGTGGGCGCAGTCGGAATTTGTGTGCGAAAAATCGCGCCGTTTTTAAAAAGCAAAGTCACAGATCCGGCAGTAATTTGCATTGACGACAGCGGAAAATTTGTAATTCCTGTTTTAAGCGGACATATTGGCGGTGCAAACACCGTGGCAAACTTTCTCGCAGAAAAATTAGGTGCTTTGCCAGTCATAACAACGTCAACAGATATTCACCAAAAATGGGCGTTTGACGTGTGGGCCTTAAAACAAGGCTTTGACTTAAAAAAAATCGGGAATCAAAAAGAAATCTCAAAATTCATTCAAAAAATCAACTCAAA
>NZ_JPUF01000032.1 GCF_014737315.1 Treponema zioleckii
AAAAGTGAACTTGCAGTGTTTCCGTGGTTTCGACAAGCTCAACCACCGCACGACGTAATGCGGAGATTCCGAAATAAATTCGGAATGACAACAGGAAGACTGATACGATTTATCAGCGAGAATCAGCGTTAATTTACGCGCCTCGCCCAGCAAAAATGTTCGTAAGCTGCCTAGCATAGCTTAAAGCCCGATACGCGAGGTGGTGCGCAATCTGCAAGTTGACACGACTCCCCCAAAGTTGCTCGCGGTGCGCGAGCGACAAAACTGGATCTCGACCTTGCCGCCGTGCTTGTCGCGGCGAGGTCGAAGCCCCTGTAAGTGCCCCCACCAAAGCAACAGTTTTTCGAAGAAAAACTGTTGGGGAGCGGTAAAACTGATTTTAAAGAATACAAGTCAACCTTTCCGCTCCCGTTACCGCTCCCGTTAGTTTCCTTAAAAAGTTTGATATTTCCAGCAAAAAAACGATAGTTATATCACTATTCATCTTTAGAATTCAAGAGAAAGCACGGGCGGGGATTCTGCCTGAATCTAAAAAAAAGTGAGGAATTTTATGAAAAAAAGCAAAATCGCTTTGCTTGCGTCTGTAGCCCTTTTGTCTGCTGGGACTGCGATTTCGCAGGGAAAGCCATCTGCCTACACGGATGCGGATTTGGTTTGGAAAGAAGATTTCAACGGAAAAAAACTAAACAAAAAAGACTGGAATTACGAGTTCCACGCACCTGGTTGGGTAAATGCCGAATTGCAGAGTTACGATGATTCAAAAAAGAACACGTACCTAAAAGACGGATGCCTTGTAATTCAGGCTATAAAAAGTGAAAAAAAAGACGGCACTGTTGAATACACTTCTGGCCGAATCAACACGCAGGGAAAACATGCGTTCACTTACGGTCGTTTTGAGGCACGTCTCCGCGTTCCAAAGGGAAAAGGCTTCTTGCCGGCTTTCTGGATGATGCCTGACGACGAAAGCTATTACGGTCAGTGGCCAAAGTGTGGCGAAATTGACATTATGGAAGTCCTCGGAGATGACATTTCAAAACTCTACGGAACGATTCACTTTGGTGAGCCGCATGGAATGGTTCAGGGAACTCACACGCTTTCAAACGGAAATTTCTCTGATGAATTCCACGTGTTCGCTGTTGAATGGGAACCTGGCGAAATCCGTTGGTATTGTGACGGCGTAAATTACAAGACCGCAAATGATTGGTTCACAAAACGACAGGGATTTGGCGAGCAGACCTATCCGGCTCCGTTCGACCAGCCATTCTACGTTATTTTGAACGTTGCAGTCGGCGGTTCATGGGTTGGATATCCTGACGAAACCACAAACTTTGACCCTGCCAAAGACGACGCAAAAATGTACGTAGACTACGTAAAAGTCTATCAGAAAAAATCATACAACGAGGACGTAGAAAAACCTGCCCGCGCGCCTGTAGTTGCTCAGACAGATTTGAGCGGAAACATGATTTCAAACCGAAAGGCGGCTTATGAATTCCTTACAGCCGGTGGCGGTGTTGGCTCGGTAAACAGTGACGGAAGCAAGCACGTGATTACCACAGAGAACGAAGGTTCGCTTGAATATTCGATTCAGTACGTTCAGCCACATGTGGCACTGAACAAAGGATACAGATACCGATATTCTTTCGATGCCTATGCAGATTCTGAGCGCACGATGATTACTGGAATCACGGCTCCGAACAACAGCTACGAACGTCGGTTCGGTGACGTAAAAGTAAAACTCGGAACGGCTTTAAAACACTACTCGTATGAGTTCAACATGATTGCCGATTCAGATTCTGAATGCCGACTTGAATACAACTGCGGTGCGCAAGGTTCAAAAGCTGCTATTCACATCGAAAATATTCGTCTTGAAAAAATCGGTGAAGTTGACCTTTCGAACGGAAAAAGTTGCTTGCCTGACGGAAACTACATTCTTAACGGCCAGTTCCAGGAAGGCAAAGGCCGTCTCGGAAGCTGGAAAATCGAAAACAAAGCCGGTGCGGAAGTTAGCGTAACTCAGGACAGGGCGAGAATGCTCAAAGTCGTTTCTCCAAAAAAAACTGCGGCTGACGGCGTTGTTGTAAAACAGACCGGCTTGAAGCTTGAAGGCGGAAAAGCATACATCGTAAAATTTGATGCGTTCGCTTCAAAAACTACGAAACTCACGGCACGTTTTGCAGGAATTACAAAAACTGAGCGCGTCATTGCAAATCCTCCTGTTCAGAACAAGCGCGATTCTAACGCAAAAACCGTAAAACCGAGTCATTTTGAGTGGATTTACGCTCCAGAAAAAGACACTCAAATTGATTTTGAGCTTCTTTTGGGAACTGACGGAGCTACGCTCTGGATTGACAACGTTTACGTAAAAGAAAATTGCGTAGTCGTAAACGGTGATTTTGGTCAGGACATGACTGGCTGGGAACTTTACGCACATCAGAACGCAAATGCGGGCGTTGAGATTACGACTGGTGCGAACGGAAAACAGGCAGAAGTGACAATTGACAAGACTGGAAACTTGGACTGGATGATTCAGCTCAAGCAGAACGGCTGTCTCCTTGAAAAAGGCAAATTGTACAAAATCAGCCTAAAAGCCAAATGTGACACTGAGCGAATGATTATGCTCGCTTTGCAGCGCGACGGTTCAAAGGATGATAACTGGGATCCTTATTCTAACAATCTAAAGTTCAAAGTGGGGCCAGAACTCAAAGATTACAGCTGGCAGTTCCAGATGGGTAAAGAAACCGACCCGAACGTTATCTTTACGATTTCGATGGGGGCAGTTTCTGACAAAATCATCAACACAACACATCACGTCTACATTGACTCGATTGTGGTTGAAGAAGTCCAGCGGGATGAGAAAAAATAAGTTGTCATTCCTAACTTGATTCGGAATCTATAAAAAAAGAGGTTCCCTGAAATAAATTCAGCATGACACTTCTTTAAGATTCGATACATAGAAAACAAAAAATATAAGGACGGAATTATCCAATAATTTCAGAATGTCATTTTACAAAAACGGGCTTGGCATAAATTGAATGTTTGGATAATTCCGCCTTTTTTTATGCAAGGGGATTTTATGAAAAAATTTGGGGACTTTTGATTTTGACTCCAATGTTGTTCATTGGCACTTCGTGCGGAAGTCATTCTGCCGGAGTTGAAGACGAGATAGATGAACCGTTTGGGGAATCTGGAAAATCGTCTGGTATGACAAGTCTTGAATTTGCAAAGAGACTTTCAATCGGCTGGAATCTTGGAAACACGCTCGACGCTCACTATTCCTCTGCCGGAAAAACGAACAAAGGGCTTTCGACCGAGACTTGCTGGGGAATGCCAGAAACGACCGAGGCGATGATTAAAGCTGTTGCGAAGAAAGGCTTCAAGACAATCCGAATTCCGGTAAGCTGGCACAACCACATTACAGATGAGAATTACACAATTGATTCTCAATGGATGGCACGAGTAAAGACTGTAGTTGACTGGGCACTCAATGATGGGATGAAGGTGATAATAAACATTCACCATGATAATCTTACCGAAGCTGAAAGGTCCACGTCATACGGATTCTGTATTCCAACAAGTTCTAATTCATCATTAAAACAAACTTCTAAGAATTACATAAAAGCTATTTGGCGGCAAGTTGCAACGAATTTCAAAGATTATGATGAAAATCTTATTTTTGAAGTTCTTAATGAACCTCGCTGCATTGGAACTGCTTACGAATGGAACACAGGAAGCTACACGAACGAAGTAAAAGCTGCGAACAAAATAATTATGGAATACGAAAAACTTGCCCTTGAAACAATTCGTTCAACTGGTGGCAAGAATGCAAGCCGATACATTATGATTCCGCCTTATGCGGCTAGTCCTAATATGACCGATGGCTGGTCATTGCCAGAAGACAGCGTAAGTGGAAAATTGATAGTTTCTGTGCACGCTTATACACCGTATGAGTTCTGCATGGGCGATGATAATAGTTTTTCTGATTCTCATAAAAGTTCTATAGTTTGGCTTTTTTCTACTCTAAAAACCGCTTATCTCTCAAAAAATATCCCTGTTGTTATTGGAGAAGCTAGTGCAAGTGACAAGGGAAATACTCAAGAGCGTGTTAAGTGGGCTACCTATTATTTTAATCAGGCAAAATCTGCTGGAGTTCCTGTCGTACTTTGGGATAATATGGTGTGTTCTACGCAAAGCGGTGGCACTGGTACTGATAAAGCTGAATGTCATGGATATTTCAAAAGGTCAGATTGTACATGGTATTTTCCTACGATAATCAACGAAATGATTAAAGGGAAACTCTAAAAACTCTGTTAGTTTTCCTAGGTGCCCATCGTCCAGCCTTTCGCTGAACGTGATTTTAAAGTTATCTTATAGAAACTAACTTTCCATAAAAAAAGGCAGCCTTGCGGGAACAAAAGTCCTGCTTGGCTGCCGCCCTAAAGTCTATTTTTGATATTCATCCATGAGTTTTTTGAGATACTCACGGTCATTAGTTGCTTTTTGAACGTCTTCATTGCGTCCCATTGCATAAAGCTTAGAAAACAATGCAAGAATCTTATCCGTCGCAGATTTTTCACCACTTGCAAAGCCTTCACTGCGACCTAAAGAGAATCCTTCGCTACGACCTTCCTGTTTTATTGCTTGAATTACATCGCACATTTTTACACCTCCTGTAGTTTTCTTTGCTGTGGTCAAAACCTTTTCTTCTATGTCTCTGAATGAATTATCGCCCGACATTACTCGAAAAAGCTCCAAGATTTCCTCGATGTGCCTTATCTGATTCTGCGAGCCTTCGTACCGAACGTGAAGCCTCTTGGCGCGGAGATATTCCACGACCTCGTGAAAGTCGCTCCTGAACATCGAAATCTGCTCGTCAGTTAGCCAAGCCAGCTCGAAAAGGTTTATCTCGTAGTCCTTTACGAATGGTGCAAGTTTTTCGTTTATCGAAAGTCGCTTTTTTAACGATCTCGAGACATTCCAGTGATGCTCTGTTCCGAAATAGAGCACCATCGTTACTACGGGATATCTTTCAGTCTGTTTCTTCGCTGAAAGCTGAGCTCTGTAGGCGGCTCCGTCATATCCGATTACGCGCAGTGCCATATCCCTTTCAGGTATGGTTTGATTCTCCATGCCACAAAAACCGATTCTCAGGCATTCATTGTTCTGCCAGTATTTCGCAACGTCGCGCTCCTGACTTCGAACATCCCCGTCCATCTTGTACATCGAGAATGGCTGTGCGTCCGTCAATTCGTTTTCGCTTATGACTTGTTCGCCGTTAAAAAGCAAGACATTCACTATATCTGCAAAAACATCGTTGTAGGATTTCAGTGTTTTTTGAATTGCGTCCTTTGCTCCCATAAATTAAATATATGCTCTTTGAGTGCGGAAGTCCATAAAAAAAGGCAGTCTTGCAAAGTAAAATCTTGCAGACTGCCTTTTTTATAAACTTCGAATGAATGCTATTCTTTTACGGCACCAACAGCAACGCCGCTAATAATGCTTCTTGAAAGGAAAAGATACACAATCATCAGCGGAATAATCGCTATACAGATAATCATATAAACCTGTCCCATGTCGAACTTCTGGTAGTCGGCACTGCGGAGCTGGGCAATCAAAATCGGGATTGTCTTTTTTGCCTTGCTGTTAATGACCAAAGCAGGAACGAAGTAGTTGTTCCATGAGCTTACGAAAGCGAAAATCGCCTGGACAGCTATGGCTGGCTTCATCATCGGCAATACAATTGTGTTAAAAATCTTGAATTCGTTGCAACCGTCTATGCGGGCAGCTTCCACAATGGAGTAGGGGAGCATTGCCTGCATCGCCTGATACATATAGAAGAATACGACCGGGGCGGCTATTGCAGGAATATAAAGAGCTGCAAGAGTGTCAATCATCTTGAGTTTTGTAAGCAAACTCAAAAAACCGAGCGTTGAACACTGTGTTGGAATCATCATGATCATCATAATCAATTTGAAAGCTGCGCTCTTGAGCTTAAAATTGTACATGTAAATTCCGTAGGCGGTCATTGCAGAGAAATATGTTGTAAGAAGTGCCGCCATTACAGAAACGTATACACTGTTCATAAGTGCTTTGAGCACCGGCATGTTTGGGTTTGAAAGCAATTTAACAAGATTTGAACCAAAAGAAATTCCTGGAAATGGTGAAAATCCTTTTTGAATTTGCGCATGGCTCCGTGTCGCATTGATTATGAGCACAAAAAATGGCAAAAGCGACAGTACTGTTAGGACAATGAGCACAAAGTACGCAATGTTTCTCCTTTGGGTTATCATTCTCATTTTTTACCTCCAATCATTCCCTTGTAACTTTTTGAGCCCATTCCCTTGTATTTGTTCATGGTCATTGAATAGACCGTAAAACTGAATACGCTTGTCAGCGCGAACGTTATTACCGAAACTGCACCGGCCATACCGTAGTTCTTGTTGGCAAGGTGTTTGTTCAAGTACATAATCAACGTCATGCTGGTACGGTTAGGGTTTCCTTCACCGTTTGTCAAAATCTGTGGTACGTCGAACATCTGGATTCCGCCGATAAGGCTCGTGATGAGAACGTAGATAAAAATCGGCATGAGCAACGGAAACGTAATCTTAAAGAATGTCTGGAGCGGATTTGCTCCGTCAATTCTTGCTGCCTCATAAATACTGGTGTCGATTCCCATGATTCCTGCCATAAGCAAAATAGTGGTATTTCCATACCACATAAGGAAGTTCATAGCAGCGATAAGTCCGCGGGTGCATTTTTCCATGCTCAAAAATCGGATGTTTTCATGTATGAATCCGAATTTGAGAAGGATGCTGTTTATAGGACCGTTGTCACTGAACAACGTAAAAAACAGCATTGCGAATGCTGATGCCATAATCAAGTTTGGCATGTAGATAACAGTTTTGAACAACTGTTTGCATTTTAAGCGCAACTCTGTGCTTGTAAACCAGATTGAAAGCAACAGTGCGATAAGAATCTGCGGAATAAAGCCCGCCATCCACAAAATAAAGGTGTTTCCGATGTAGCGAAGAATGTCGCTTCCGAATACAGCTTTAAAGTTTGCAAGACCTACGAAGCGTGGACCTATTGTTTGTAAGCCTATGCGGTAGTTTT
Organism: Treponema zioleckii; assembly: GCF_014737315.1. GTDB lineage: Bacteria > Spirochaetota > Spirochaetia > Treponematales > Treponemataceae > Treponema_D > Treponema_D zioleckii. The sequence continues at coordinate 7,111 of NZ_JPUF01000032.1, forward strand.
CATACAAGCTGTTCGTGAATGTCGAAATCAGAGGAAGCAGGGAGAACACTGTAAACACAATGAAAAACGGTGCAATGAAAAAATATCCCCATTTATTAAAATCGACTTTCTTATTTTTTTTGACAGCTTTGTTTTCGTTATTGTTCATGGCAAGCCTCTCTGATTTGCTTAAGAAAATAGTGATTAATGCCCCCGAATCGTTTTCGGGGGCAAAATAGACTTGTTTGGAACTTTCGGTTGCCGAACAGGTCTATTAATCAGCGTTTTCTTAACTTGTTATTTTGTCAAGTTTGGATACATTTCAAGGATAGCTGTGTAGAAGTTTTCCCAAGCCTTGTCCAAAGAAACTTTGTTGTCAAAGTAATCTTTCATTGTTGCCTGGAGTTTTTCTGACATACCCTGATCGTACTGAGAGATTGCTGTCTTATCGATTGCCTTTGCCGAGTCAAGGAAGAACTTGATGTGGTTCTGTCCGTTGAGGAAAGGATTCTGATAATCGCTTGCTGCAATGCGCTCCATTGCAGGAATGTTGTTTGTAAAGTCTCCAGAATTCTTTGCAATGTCAGTCATTACGTCTGCATCACAAGTAAGAGTCTTGAGAATGTCTTTGATGAGCCCGATGTTGTCTGAGCCTTTTGCACCACAAATCCATGTTCCGCCCCATGCGAATGACTGAGGACCTTTGCAGAATGCCCAGTCGCCGTATGAACCGTTACCGATTTCTTTTGGTGCGTCCTGGTTGTCAAGAGAAGCAGGAGCCATACAGAAGTCAATGAACCATGCAGGTCCGAAGTATCCGAATACTTTACCTTTTGCGCCCATTCCCTGTGAGCTTTCTGGTGACCACAATGAAGCTTTGTTGTTGTATCCGAGATCTGTGTATTCTTTTGTCTGAGCAATCCATTTGTTGATCTGCTCATCAATCTGAATCTTGTTGCCTACTACCCAAGGAGTCTTCATGTTGTCACTGAATGCGCGGAATGCGTCATCATATCCTGAGAGCATGAAGTAGCCCTTTTCTTTTGCCTGAGCCGCAACGTCATTGAATTTGTTCCAGTCAGAAAGAAGTTCTCCTACCTGCTCTGGATCGTCTGTTCCAAGAACGTCTTTTGCGATTGAGCGTCTGTAAATGAATCCGCCCGGACAAGCCTGCCAGCTCAAGCCTTTCAAGTTGCCGTTGCTGTCGGTCATAATGTCCTGAGTGTATTTGTACTGATCTTTGATGTCCTCTTTTGTAAGACCGATGTCTTTGAGTACATCGAGAGTGAATTCTGAATTTACGTATTTGAGAGCGTAGTCAGCTTCTACAAGGAAAATGTCTACTTTTTCATTGTCAGAAGCGTTGTCTTGGTTCAGGAGGGCTTCATCAAGTTTCTTCTGATAAGCGCTGTCCTGTGAAGGTGTGATAAGCCAGTTTACGGTTACGTCTGCTGGCAATTTTGATTTGTAATAAGTGTTGAATCGTCCCTGGAATTCTTCGTTCCAAGCATAGATGTTCAAAACTTTTCCCTCGGCGCTCTTCGGAGCGCTTGCGCTTGTGGCAGCCTGCTCTGCGGAATTGTTCGAAACTGTTTCTGCTTCTGCTGAAGGTTTCTTCTCATTGCAGCCAGTCAAAGTAGCTAACATTGTAGCTCCTGCCAAAATTGGAATAAACTTTTTCATTTTTTCCTCCTAACAATTTATTTATTATAACTATAATAATACAACGTTGTAGCACAACTGTACACTAAAAAAGATACTTTTTTCTTTTTGTTAAAAAAGTAGTAAGTCTGTAAAATACCTAAAAAATAATACAAAAAAAAGAAAAAATAGTAAAAATACATACTTTTTGTTTTGTAAATTTTTCAAAACGGTGTAGTCTAAAAGTTGAGAGCATGGTAAAAATTTAAAATACTTGTTTTTAGATATGCCTGCGGTTTTTAAGTTCGGAAAATAGCAGAACTTAAAATTTCACGTTTTCAAAGTTTGGCTACAAAATTGAAGTTTTTAGAGTCAACTTTGAATTTTTAATTCGACTTTGACAAAGGTTTATGCGATATGGGAATAAAAGACGAACTTACAAAGACTGAATTTAAGAATCGAGAATATTTGATTAATCATATTCCGTATGACCGTGAGATGGCTTTTTTTCAGAGCATAAAAAATGGTGATATGGAAGAGATGCAGCGTTTGTTCATGCCGCTCAACGTTAAGGGCTTTGGCAAACTGAGCGAGAATCCTCTTCGCAATCTAAAATATCATCTGATAATTACAGTGGCAATGATTACTCGTTATGTAATCGAAGCTGGTCTTGAGATGGAAGCCGCATATAATTTGAGCGACATTTATATTCGAAAGATTGATACTTGCGGCGACGAAGACAGCGTTCGGATGATTCATAAGGAACTTTGCGAGGCGTATGTTAAGCGTATGCAGCAGCAGAAAAAACAGCGTCTGTATTCAAAACCTGTAACTCAATGTATTGATTATATTTACGATAATCTTCACGAAAAAATCTCGTTGGACGACCTTGCGAATATTGCCGGGCTTAGCACTTCGTATATTTCAAAGCTTTTTCACAGCGAGGTGGGAATTACGATTGCCCAATACATTCAGAACAAAAAAATCGAAGTTGCAAGGAATTTGCTCATGTTCACGGAATACAGCACTTCTGACATAGCGAATTATTTGCAGTTCAGTTCGGAAAGCTATTTTATTGCCGTGTTCAAGAAAACCTGCGGAATCACGCCTAAAAAATTCAGGACTTTGCACTACCGCACGAATTTTACGAGCATGATTGAAAATAAAAATAGTTTTTTGGGTGAGAAAGTTCGTTTTGCGATTATTTTGTTACAAAAAACAAAAAATTGATATGGTATAGCATTTGCCCCTCCTAAAATACTACGAAAAGTGTGTGCTTTTTGAATTCTAATTTGGACTTTTCCGTTCAATAAATTTTGTGAATGAAATCTCGATTGAAATAATTAGGAGAAAAATATGGAATATGGTTTTTTTGATGATGAGAATCGTGAATATGTTATTACTCGTCCAGACACACCAGCACCTTGGGCAAATTATTTAGGCTCTCCAGAATACGGTGCGCTTATTTCGAACAATGCCGGCGGATATAGCTTTGCAAAGTCTGGCGCGGCTGGAAGAATCCTTCGTTATGTTTTTAATGCGGACGATAAACCTGGAAGATACATTTATATTCGTGACAACGAAAATGGCGATTATTGGTCTGCGTCGTGGCAGCCGGTGGGAAAGGACCTTTCTTTGTACAAAAGCGAATGCCGTCACGGAACTGCGTACACAAAAATGAAAGCTGAGTATGCAGGAATTGCGAGCGAGGCTCTTTATTATGTTCCGCTTGATGCCGAACACGAAGTTTGGGCGCTTACTGTCGCAAACAAAACTGATAAAAAAAGAAGCCTTACGCTTACAGGCTACGCAGAATTCACAAATAATCCTCATTACGAGCAGGATCAGGTGAATCTGCAGTATTCACTTTTTATAGGACGAACGTATTTTGAGAAAAATCGCGTTATGCAGCAGGTTCACGGAAATCTTGCCGACGTGGAAAAAGACAAGCCTGTTGACAACAAAATCGTAACGGAGCGATTCTTTGCCCTTGCTGGTGCCGAAGTTTCTTCTTACTGCGGCGACAAGGAAGCTTTCTTGGGGGCTTACCACGGCTACGGAAATCCTGTTGGAGTAGAAAAAGGCAATCTTGGAAACGAGCTTTCCTACAATGAAAATAGTTGTGGCGCGCTTTCTTGCACAGTGGAGCTTGCCCCTGGCGAAGAAAAAACTGTGGCTTTCATCGTTGGCATGAAGTATTCCGATGAAGCTGAGAAGATTGTTGCTCGCTACGGTGACGTTTCCGCAGTATGCAAAAAAGAGCTTTGCGCGCTCAAAGAATGGTGGCACAGCCGACTTGAACGCTTTACGGTAAACACTCCGAGCAAAGAATTCAACACGATGATAAACACTTGGAATGCCTATAACTGCTTTATGACATTCATTTGGTCTCGTGCGGCTTCGTTTATTTATTGCGGACTCCGAAACGGTTACGGTTACCGCGACACAGTTCAGGATATTCAGGGAATCATTCACTTGGCACCGGAAATGGCTGTGGAAAAAATCCGGTTCATGCTTTCGGCGCAGGTTGATAACGGTGGCGGTCTTCCGCTCGTAAAATTCACTCACAATGCCGGACACGAGGACACTCCTGACGATGCAAGTTACGTAAAAGAAACCGGTCACCCGGCATATCGCGCTGACGATGCTTTGTGGCTTTTCCCAACGGTTTACAAGTATATTTCTGAGAGCGGAAATCTTTCGTTCATTGATGAGGAAATTCCGTTTGCCAACAAGGGAAGCGCGACTGTTTACGAGCATTTGAAGCGTGCGATTCAGTTCTCAATGGAGCGGCTTGGCCCTCACGGTCTTCCTGCAGGGCTTTATGCTGACTGGAACGACTGCTTGCGATTGGGAAAAAATGGCGAGTCAACTTTTGTCGCATTCCAGTATTACTATGCGATGACGATTATCCGTCATTTTGCGGAATACAAAAAAGACAGCGAGTACATTGAGTTTATTAACAAAAAGCAGGCTGAGTTAAAGAATCTTCTTACAAACCTTTGCTGGAACGAAGACAGATTTATTCGTGGTTTTACGGAAAAAGGGGAGACAATCGGGCTTAGGACTGCACCTGAAGCCAACATGTGGTTGAATCCTCAAAGCTGGTCTGTAATTTCGGGGCTTGCCTCAAAAGAGCAGGCTGAAAAAGCTCTTGAAAGCGTTTCTCGCGAGTTGAATACCGAATACGGTGCAGTTCTTATGAATCCTCCGTATCATAGCCATGCCTTTGAAGGTGCGCTTGCGGTTATTTACAATGCCGGCGTAAAAGAAAATGCGGGAATCTTCTCTCAGTCACAAGGCTGGATTATTCTTGCTGAATCTCTTGCCGGACACGGCGAGAGTGCCTTCAAGTATTTTATCGAGAACTCTCCGGCGGCTCAGAACGACCGTGCGGACATTAGAAAACTCGAACCGTATTGTTACGGCCAGTTTACGGAAGGAAAAGCTAGCCCTCACTTTGGACGAAGCCATGTTCATTGGCTTACGGGAACAGCCTCTACCGTTATGGTTGGCTGCGTGGAAGGAATTTTGGGAATGCGTCCTGATTTTGCGGGACTTCGCATTGCGCCGTCTGTTCCAAAATCATGGAAAGAATTTTCTATTGAAAAGACTTTCCGCGGAAAAAAACTTTCGATTCGTGTTGAAAACCCGAACGGAAAAGAAAGCGGTTTTACGGAACTTTTCGTAAACGGCACCCGCATGAACGACAACTACGTTCCTGAAAACCTGATGACAGAAAAAACGGACATCAAATTAGTGATGTAAAAGGAAACGCTACAAGTTGACTTTGAGAATTCAAATTTACTTGTGCGTTTGCGCTCTGGTGAGCGGGCTTGCATGAGTTTCAAAGTCACCGCGACAAGCACTGCGGTGACTTTGAGGTTTAGTTTTATTGCTCGCGCGCCGCTCGCAATTTTTTGTGAAACGCCGCAACGGACGACCATCAGATTTTTACATCTGTAAGTTTGCAACTCGTGGTATAATTTCTTATGAGTCAAATTACCGAGCATTTGTTTTTGTTAAAAGATGAAAAATACCGCGACTTTATGGCGTTGCTGATTCCAAACGTTGAGGCTGACCGCGTTATTGGAATTAGGACGCCAGCCTTGCGTTCGTATGCAAAAGAACTTTGCGCTCCAGAGAACGAGTTTTTACGGACTGAATTTTTAAAAGACTTGCCGCACAAATATTTTGAAGAAAATCAACTTCATGCTTTTATAATCTCTCTTCAAAAAAATTTTGACTTTTGCATTTCGCTCCTGGAAAACTTCTTGCCCTTCGTTGAAAGTTGGGCTACCACCGATCAAATGTCGCCAAAAATCTTCAAAAAACATCATTCTGAACTTTTGCCTTATATTGAAAAATGGATTTGCTCCAAAAAAACTTACACAGTTCGTTACGCAATTCTTCTTTTGATGCAGCATTTTTTGGACGAGGATTTTGACAAAAAATATCTTGAAAAAGTCGCCGCGGTGCGCTCAGACGAATATTACGTAAATATGATGATTGCCTGGTATTTTGCCACGGCACTTGCCAAACAGTACGATTCGGCTCTGCCGTACATTCAAAAAAAAAGCCTTGAAGGCTGGACGCACAACAAGGCGATTCAAAAAGCAATCGAAAGTTTTCGCGTTTCAAAAGAACACAAAGATTATTTGCGGACTCTAAAAATAAAACTTCCTAAAAAATGTTCAAATTGACTTTTTAGGTGAACTTTTAGCTCCTGATTGCTACGGCTTTTGCGGTGTCAAAGGCGTTTTTCATGCTGACGGAAAAAAGAACCGGAAAGAGCGTAAGATACATTCTGAGCGACGTTTTTCCGTGTCGGCCTTTCCATGCGTAAACTGCCTGATTCCAGACGTGGAAAATCATCGGGATAAAGCAGAGTATCAACGCAAAAATGTGCGAGATCGTATTTTTGTCTTTTAGATGAAATATTCTCCGGATTGCGCTTTCGATTTTTCCGATGCCTTCACGGAGTTCAAGCGACGTTGAAGTTTTAAAAATAATCGATGAAGTTTGAAGAACGCAAAGCAGTTTTAAAAGCATTAAAGCTGTCGCTGTGTTTTTAAGACAAGTTTGGAACGAGGTGTGCAAAACTTGAATCAAATTCTGCGCATTGTTTTCGTCAAAAAATTCGCTTGCCGCAGTCGCAAAAAAATTAACTGAGTACAAGAGAAGTCCAAAGTAAAGCACTAGTTTTAAATCAGAAATCTGCTCGCGGAGAGTGAATTTTATGCTGAACGATAAAATCATTTGCGCAAAAAACAGCGTGAGCGAAATGTAATACGGTGCGTTAAAAAAAAACACGCTGAGAATCGGGATAATCAGAATCTTTATCCAGGCGGGCATTTTATGAACGAACGAATTGCCCGCTTTGTAGGTAAAAGATGAATATTTTTGAATCATTTCAAAATAATCCTATTTTGAATCTTTTTCGTAAAGATATTGTGCAAGAATCGGGCGGACTTTTAATGCGACAGGAATTGCGACGATGATTTTTAAAATATCACCCGGAATGTACGGGAGTACGGCAGCGCCCATTGTGTAGGCGAGGGCTGTTTTTTCGGCTGGAATTTTTCCGTTTGCAGTTGCCCAATGCGCAAACCAAGGAATTGCAGGAATGTAAAGAATCGCCATTCCTAAAATCATTGCAAGGCTTACCCGAATCACGACTTTTTTAGAAAGTTTTTTTTCTGTTACGGAAGGTTTTCCCGCAATAAATCCCGCGATGAACGCCGCGACAACATAGCCAATGTAAAATCCGCCAGTTGGTCCGAGCACAAATGCGAATCCGCCAGTTCCGCCCGCAAAAACTGGAAGCCCGATTAAGCCCGCGAGAAAGAAAATCAGAGTCGGCATTCCGCCAAAAATTCCTCCGAGAATCACTGCGGTAAGAATGCACATTGCGTTCTGAATTACGATTGGAACGAGTCCGAGCGGAATTTTAATGATTCCGCCAATGCAGATGAGTGCGGTAAATAATGCGATAAAAGTTGTTCGCAAAGCTGTTTTATTCATTTTGTATTCCCCTGTATTTTTTTGGAACCTCGAAAACTCTGTTATTTTTCCGAAGTTCCCTTTTATTGATTTTATATTTCTCGCCCAAGTTTTAAAAGCAATTCCTTGTCGTCTTTTGTCGTAGTGCCGCAAGTTGTAAGCATATCTCCCGTTATTGAAGCGCTCGCCCCCGAATTAAAAGCCTTTTCCCCTGAATTTGAAAGAAGCTTTCTTCCTGCCGCAAGCCTTATGTTTGCTTCAGGGTTTATAAAACGGAACATTGCGACTGTACGCAAAATTTCGTCTTCGGTCAGCGGAACGATGTTTTCGTAAGGCGTTCCCGGAATTGCCATGAGCGCATTCAGCGGAATGGATTTGATTCCAAGTTCGCTCAGCGAAAGAGCCATGTCGATTCGGTCTTCAAAAGTTTCGCCCATGCCGATAATTCCGCCCGAACAGACGTTAAGACCAGCTTTTTGTGCCATTTTGATTGTTTCGATTTTCATTTCGTAAGTATGGCTCGTGCAGATGTTCGGAAAATTTCTTTTTGAAGTCTCAATGTTGTGATGATAGCTCGTAACCCCGGCTTCTACGAGTTTTTCAAGTTGTTCTTGAGTTAAAAATCCCATTGAAGCACAAAGCTTTATTTTTAGTTCGCTGTGCATTTTTTTGAATGCCGAGATTGCCTTTTCAAAATCTTCCCCGGCAACGGAGCGCCCCGCACAGACGATTCCAAAGCGATGAACGCCCGCGTCTGCATTTTTCTTTGCGGCCTTAAAAATCGTGTCTTCATTCAAAAAGCCGTGAACGTCGCAGCCTGTGTTGTTGTGTGCGCTCTGCGCGCAGAATTTGCAGTTTTCTCCGCAGTGACCGCCCCTGCCGTTTATAATCGAGCAAAGGTCAACGTGATTTCCTGAAAAATGCTTTCGGATTAAGTCTGCCCCGGAGCAAAGCTCGTTAAGGTCGCAATCCTTAAAAAAAGACAAATCGTCGTTTCTGGAAAGTCTTTTTCCCGACTCGATGATTTCTTGTGCAAGATAAAAAATATCTGTCCGTTTTTTTGATTCTGTTTCTTTCATGCAAAGAATGTTAAAGAAAATAATATATATTGTAAACTAGTTTTAAATAAAATAAGTTTACAATTGAAAAATTTGCTTTGATGAATAAAAGTAGTATTTATAGAAGAAAATCGATTTTTTATTATAAAAAATCCGTGATATACTAAAAAAAATGGAGAAAATTATGCCTAGAGCGAGATGTAAAGATGATTTGATGAAATTTTCCGAAGAAAATTATTCAAAATTGATGGAAATGATTTCTGCAATGACTGAAAAGCAGCTTTCAACACCGTTTGATTTTTCTGACGACACGAGCAAAAAAGAAGCGCACTGGTCGCGTGACAAGAACGTGCGCGACGTTCTCGTGCATTTGTACGAGTGGCATTTGTTGTTTTTGAAATTTATCGAAAATAATTCAAAAGTCACTGATTCAAAATCTGCCGTGGCTTTCTTGCCGTCGGAATATTCGTGGAAAACTTACGGTGCGATGAACATGGTCTTCTGGAAGAAGCATCAGAATACGAGCCTTGAAACGGCAAAAGACCAACTTGCCGAGACTCATAAAAAAGTGCTCGCGCTTGCCGAAAAATATACGAATGAAGAGCTTTTTACCAAAAAATATTTTCCGTGGACCGGCACGACGGATTTGGGCGCGTATTTTGTTAGCGCAACTTCGAGCCACTATGATTGGGCGATAAAAAAAATCAAGGCACACTGCAAGAAAATAGGGTAAATCAGCTTTTGAACTTCAAATGCAAACAAAAGTAGCAAAAACGCAACTATGCAGTTATGTTAATATCGTTGCAGCCCACCTAAAGTTTGACATCATTCTCCGCCCTATATAAAATGTTCTCATGAAAATCGCAGCTACTTATGAAAAAGAGACTGGAAATGTGTTCCAGCATTTTGGAAAAACTCAGTTTTTTAAGATTTATGAAATTGAAGACGGAAAAATTGTTTCCTCGGAAGTAATTGATAACGGAGGAAACGGCCATCATGCGCTTCCGCCGTATTTAAAGAGTCTTGGAGTTGAGACTTTGATTCTCGGAAACCGCGGACAGGGTGCCATTGATGCAATTGCGGCAGCCGGACTCAAAGAAATTCCTGGAATTACAGGCTCTGCCGACGAGGCCGCCGCTCTTTTTGCCAAAGGCGAGCTTAAAGGTAATTTTGATGCAAAGTGCGACCATCACCACGGCGAGCACCACGAGCATTAATTGAAGGAAAAAATTGGCTTCGTCAAAAGAATATCTTTCATACATTCTTGATCAGCTTTCTCTTTTGGATGGAATCACTCATCGCGCAATGATGGGTGAATTCATTTTATATAAAGACGGAAAGATTTTCGGCGGAATTTACGATGACCGATTCCTTGTTAAGCCGACAAAATCCGCAATGGAAAAAATGCCCAAGGCTCCGCATGAATTGCCTTACGAGGGTGCAAAAGAAATGCTTTTGGTAGAAGATGTTGATAAGTGCGAATTTTTACGGGATTTGGTAACGGCGATGTGCGAAGAACTTCCTGAGCCGATTGTAAGGGGAAAGTTGTTGAAGACGAAGTTCTTTACATGAAAGATTTGTAGGAAAATATTGGGAAAAAGACGGCAGAAGTTTCAAGAAGCCTATGGATAAAGTCGTCAACTATGCAATATAATGTAGTTAGGCTGTTTTCAGTCATGGCATTTTTCCGTTGTTTTTTTTTGTGGTGATTCAAAAGTTACAGAGAATGCCTTTTTTTGTAAACTCACCTAAAACTCGAAATTCGACCTGATAGTAAAAATTAACTTCTTCATTGGAGAATACTTCTATGGCATTTTTTGCTGAAAAAATCAAATTTTTTGTGTTTTGCCTAATTGTAAGTTTTTTTTCTATTACTTCTTCTTGTAATGCAAAAACAAAATCAGTTTTAAAGCCGTATCCGACCGCTGTCGGTGATATAGTTTTCAGCGATGGAAGTGCAGTTTCATGGAGTAAAAACTTGAATCTTACAGACGAGCAGAAAAAGAATGCCGTCGCCGTAATATTCTACGCTGGGAAAAAAGGTGATTTACTGGGCGAAAGATTGCTTGGAGTTGGACTGCATGTTACTTCTGAAGCATTGAAATGGGCTCCTAAGGACACCACGGGCTTTTTGACTTCATTTGATGAAACAAAATGTGATTTTTCCATAGCGGGACCACTGACTGAAAATGACTATCAATATAGAAACAAAAATGGAAAAATTTATATTTCCGGGGATTTAGACGGCAGAGATAACTGGAACGCAATATGCAAAACTGATTCTGCCGCTTTGAATAATTGTTTAGAAAACTATCCGGCTTTTTCATGGGCTGGCAGTTACGGGCTGAATCATTCCCTGAGTGGGAAATATGCAGACGGCTGGTTCCTTCCTTCCGTAGCGGAACTGCTTTCTTTGTACTCAAACATAAATATTGTCGATAAGGCCATTGTTTCTGCCGGAGGAAAAGGATTGTCCGATGTCATGATTTCATCATATTGGACTTCAAGTCAATTCGCCGGTAATAAAGGCTCAAACAAGGTGTTTCTTGTTCACTTTGAAAATGAATATAGTGTGAAAGGTCTTTTTAAATATGATGTATATTATGATTACAAAAGTGGGCTTAATAATGCCTGTGCTGTATATGATTTTACAGTTGATGATTAATTTAAAAAGTATAACAGTAAAGATGGCATAACACAGTTTTCAAATCCGACGACGGGCTTGATGACGGCATTTCCCGCAATAAAAAATAAATGGAGGAAAAATGACTTACCGACTTGCAGCAGAATCTGATTTGGACGAAATCTGCTCGCTCATAAAATCTGCGATAGCCAAAATGGACTCATGCGGAATTCCTCAATGGGATGAAATTTATCCGACTCGCGAAGATTTTTTGAATGATATAAAATCAAATTCGCTTTTTGCAGGCGAAGTTTGCGAAGAGGAAAAAAATCGGATTGCCGTGATTTATGCTCTGAATAAAGATTGTGACGAGGAATATAAAAAAGCTGACTGGCAGTGCAGCGGTGATTATCGTGTGATTCATCGTCTTTGCGTTCATCCTGATTTTCAGAATCGTGGAATTGCGCGGAAAACAATGGAGCATATCGAAAATCAGGCGGCGGCTCTTGGAGCAAAATGTTTAAGGCTTGATGTTTTCAGCAAAAATCCATTTTCGCTCAGGCTTTATGAGCATGCGGGCTACTACAAAACAGGCGAAGCGAACTGGCGCAAAGGGCTATTCTATCTGATGGAAAAGAAGATTTAAAGAATGTGTTTGTAGACAAGAAGTTTTGCCTGCTGGGAATTTTGTGGAGTCTGGCTAACATGCAGATAACAGAAATCACTAAAAATAAAAAAGATTTTCTTCCTCTTCTTTTGCTTGCTGACGAGCAGGAAAGCATGGTTGACCTTTATCTTGACCGAGGAAGGATGTTTGTTCTTGATGACGGCGGCGTAAAGGCTGAGTGTGTCGTAACTGACGAGGGCGAAGGAATCCTTGAAATCAAAAATATTGCAACTGAGCCGAACTCTCAGGGAAAGGGCTATGCCAGTGCCTTGTTGGAATTTGTTGAAGAAAAGTTTCGTGATGAATTTACCACTCTTCAAGTAGGAACAGGCGACAGTCCGCTTACGATTCCTTTTTACGAAAAATGCGGATTTACCCGCCATCACGTAATCAAAGATTTTTTTACAAAAAATTAACGCTCGTCCTATAATTGAATGTGGCGTTCAGCTTGTGGACATGATTGTGCTGAGAAAAAAATAGCGAAGGAAAGACCGTGAAGCTACATGTGAAGAAATAAAATTTTAGGAGAACTCAAAATGACCAAAATCTACTGCTACGAGCGATGCACGACCTGCAAAAAAGCGTTGGCCTGGTGCGATTCAAACGGCGTGAAATACGAAAAAATCGACATCAAAGGCGACCACCCCGACGAAGCGACTTTGCGGGAATTGCACAAAAAAAGCGGGCTTCCGCTCAAAAAATTCTTCAATACAAGCGGAATACTCTACCGTGAGCAGAACCTTTCGCAGAAATTGCCGGACATGAGCGAAGACGAGCAGTTCAAAATCCTTGCAAGTGACGGAATGCTTGTAAAAAGACCGTTGCTTGTAACGGAAAGTTCAGTCTGCACAGGCTTTAAAGAAGCCGAATGGAAGAAAATTCTTGGAGTATAAAAATGATTCAGATTTTTGGAACAAACAAATCTTTTGATACAAAAAGCGCGCAGAGATTTTTTAAGGAACGGCGGATTGCTTTTCAGTTCGTTGACCTAAAAGAAAAAGAAATGAGCGAAGGCGAATTCGACTCGGTTGTGAATGCGATTGCACGGACGGAAGGCAGTCGTGCAGAAGCGATTGAGGCAATGATTGACAAGAAATCAAAAGACTATGCTTCGATTGCCTATCTTGACGACAGTGAAAAAGAAGAAAAACTCTTCGAAAACCAGGCCAAGCTTTTGAAACAGCCGATTTGTCGAAACGGCAAGACCGATGCCACGGTTGGAATGGCGCAGAAGACTTGGGAAGGCTGGAAGTAGATTTATAGCAGCTTAATTTGCAAAATCTTTTATAATTTTGTATTCCTCAATCAGCTTTTCCATCGTGAATCGTGCGTTTGCCGGGCTTGTGCTTGGAAGGCACGTGCAAGTTAGTCCGAATTGTTTTTCGTAAGACGAACAGTGCTTTTTCCAAAGGGCAGCGGCCGTTTTCCCGGTAAAAAAGACACGGCAGATTTTTGAATTTGAAAAAATCTTCGTAAAATCGTTCGGAATCTCTTGTTTTATTGAAGAATCAGAAGCTCCTTCAATCTGGCAGCTTGCAAGAACATCCCAAAGGGCAAGATTATGGCGCAAGAGAAAATCTTTTCGTTCAAAAATGGCACTTTGCGTGTCGGGAGAGTTGTTCGGGAGCGAAATCGTTTCGCCAAAAATAGTCGGAAGAACTCGCCAGAATCGGTTTTGCGAGTGCATGTAATAAAAGCCAACTTCTCTGCTTGCTGGAGACGGCATTGTGCCTAAAAGAAGCACGGTGCTTTCTGGCGACCAGACTGGGGCGAGCGGATGAGTGACGAAGAAAGATTTTTCCATGCTGGGATTATAGCACTAAAAGGAAGAAAAATTTATAATTCCTTCTATATTTTATGTTCCTTATTCTTTCAAAAAATCGTCTATGCTGCCTAAAATATAATCTTTGCCCTGAGTATGAAGAATTTCTGCGTTTTTAGAAAGATATTCAAGAGTTCCTGTTTTTTCAAATTTTTCGGCAACATCAGATGATGACATATTTTTTTCTGCAGCATATTCCTCTATGCACCATGAAAGCCAAAAAGACAAATCCTCATTTTCCATTCTGTTCTTCCTTGTACATCTCATATAATGAAACCCAGCCAAAATGCCAGAGTTTTGATTTTTCTTCTGCAAGCAGCCGTGCGGTCTTTGTTTTATAAAACTTTACGACCGCCTCCTGTGCAGATATATTTTCTTTTTGACAAATGTAGTCACAGATTTTTGAAACTTTATATGGAATAAAAAGATGTACATTTTTTTGTGTAATTTGCGGAATCATACTCGAATCTCCTTTTCAAAATGCAATAGACTTAATGATTTTTCTGTATGAAACAAAATCTGATCCACATAAACCCAAGTTTTTAATTCAATAAGTAAAGTTTGCTTATCCATAAAGCCAGATTCGAAAGCGTTCAAACTTGCAAAAACACGGTCATTTGCAACCGCACCTTTTACTATGTCATATCCAAATTCAAAATCAGGAATAGTACGATTTGAAATTACAAAATCAAGCCAGCTTTCATCTGCTTTTTCAAAATTAAGTATGGAATAGTTTGTATTTTTCAGAAAGTCATCAGGAACGCTAAAAACAGAGACAATCGCTAGACCGTTTTTCTCTCGTTGAGTCTTATTTATTGACCATTTTTTTGCCTGCTCAAAACTCGATGTAGTATAAAATCCGAGTCCAAAGTCGAGCCGATGAGAAGATTTTCTGATTTCAGGCGTTCGGACAAGCACATTGCTTCCGTGATAAAGATACTGCATATGAACAGTATAGCATAAAAATTAAGAGATTACAGTTACAAGCTTTATCTTAATGCTATTTCACTAGATTTCTGATAAAAACAATTGCACAATTTTATCTAAAGTTTGGTTTTTCTGTGCTATAAAAAACGTGATAAAAGAATATCTTGCATCCCTTTCAAAAGAAGATTTGATTTCGCTTCTTGTGCAACTTGCTGATGAACAAAGAGAAGCGAAAAAGTTTCAAAAATCCTAGATACTTGAAAGTTTTTGCAAATATGGGAATTAAAATTTCATCTGGAGATTTTTCTATTGATTCTAGTTAAATAGATTTTTATGGACAGCGCCTGATTTGTATCTATAAAAAAAATTTGACTTTACATAAAAGATACTTAAAATATACTTATAAAGTTGTTTTTATACCAAATAAAAGGTGAGAATCCGATGAAAAAAGTGCTCATTTTTAGTTTCACCATACTTATTACCACAACCTTTTTTAATTGTGCTACTTTAGACAAACTCAATAATCTCTCTTCAGAAATGAATAAAAAATCTGAAGAATCAACCTCCCAGAAAAATCAAGATGCCGATAAATGGGATATTGAACGACTCGATACTGCTCGAAATGTTGATTATCTTTCAACGGTCGAAAAAGACGTCGTTCTTGAAATGAACAAAGCTCGTGCAAATCCCGCTTTGTATGCGGAGTTGTATCTTGCACCCCGAACGAAAAAATTTGACGGAAAAGTCTATAATGGCAATCTTATGACAAATGAAGGCGTTGCGGTTGTGAATGAGTGTATTTCTTACATGAAAAAATCGACAAGCCTACCTGTTTTGAGTCCTAAAAAAGGCCTTTCTTTTGCCGCTCAGCAACATTCGAAGACTCAAGGTGAGACCGACCAAATTGGTCACACTGGAGTTGACGGAAGTGACCCATTTACCAGAATCAAAAAGTACGGAACGTTCCAAACAGCTGGTGAAAATATTTCTTATGGAGCAAAATCTGGTCGTGAAATTGTAGTTCAGCTTTTGATTGATGACGGAGTTTTGAGTCGAGGACATCGTAAAAATATTATGAATAAAGCTTTTTCTTCAACCGGTATTGGCTTCAGTAAAAAGCATAAAGCTTACGGTTCTGTATGCGTAATCACCTATGCTGGTGAATATGAGGAATTCCAGAACTAAGTCACTTTTGATATTAAGTTTTTATGAAAAGTGCTGTATAATTCCCATGTTATGGAAAACAAAGAAGATCGATTTTTGCCGATTGGCATTCAGGATTTTGAGGATTTGAGAAGGCGAGGCTGCGTCTATGTGGACAAGACCTCTTACGTCTATAACCTTGCCCGCGAGGGAAAAGCTTATTTTTTGAGCCGTCCGCGCCGATTCGGAAAAAGCCTTTTGCTTTCCACGATGGAAGCATATTTCTTGGGCAAGAAAGAACTGTTCCGCGGGCTTGCGCTTGAAAAGCTTGAAAAAAAATGGGAAGTTTGCCCGGTCATTAAAATCAGCTTTGGCGGCGACAACTACACAGACACGGAGATTATGAAATCTTCCCTTAATTTTATTCTTTCAAAATACGAGAAAGTCTACGAGATTGAGGTTTCAGACCCGCGGCTTTCCATACGATTGAGCAAGATTATAATGACCGCCTACGAAAAGACCGGCAAGCAGGTCGCCATCATCATCGACGAGTACGACAAGCCTGTGCTCGACGCGCTCTACTCCGAATACGAGGAGAAAAACCGGGCGGAACTCCGTGCGTTCTACAGCCCATTAAAGGAACTTGACCAATACATCCGCTTTTTGTTCATCACGGGAATCACGAAAATCAGCCACATGAATATTTTCAGCGGTCTGAACCAGCTTGACGATATAAGCCTTGTGTCACAGTATTCTTCGATTTGCGGAATTTCCGAGTCCGAGCTGAACGCGTATTTTGTGCCGGAAATCGAGGCTCTTGCAAATCGATTCGGCATGACGGTGGAGGCGGCGAAAGAGAAGCTCAAAACAATGTATGACGGCTATCATTTTTCGTTCAACGTGGAAGGCGTTTACAACCCGTTCTGCCTTTTGAAGTGCTTCAAGGACTGTGATTTCGGCTCGTACTGGTTCCAAAGCGGAACTCCGTCGATGCTCGTGAAGGCTTTGCAGAACCAGCCGCTGGAGCTTGAGACGCTCGTCAACGGGCGCGAGGTCGATGAGATTTCATTCCGAGAGTACGACCCGAACACAAAGAACATGCTCCCTGTCATCTATCAAAGCGGCTATCTCACGATAAAAGGCTTCGACGCCGAGGACAGGATGTTCTGGCTTGACTTCCCGAACCGCGAGGTCGAGCAGTCGTTCTTGAAAATCCTTTTGGCAAAATACGTCTCCGTGCCCTACGACGACATGGGGCTTGAAATCAGCAATCTGCGGAACGCGCTCAGGAACAAGGACGTTGACCGCGTTTGCTCGATGATAAAGGCTGCCGTTGCGGATTTGCCCACAATCGTAAAGAAAGATATTTGCGAGAATTATTACGAGTCAGTGACGCACTTGATGTTCCGTCTGAGCGGAATGCGCGTCGTCTCCGAGCTTCAGAACGTGAACGGCAGGAGCGATGTCGTCGTTACAACAAAGAACGTGGTTTTCATTTTTGAGCTAAAGATGGACAAAGGCAAAGACGTTGATGAAGTCGCAAAGACCGCCCTCGCCCAGATTGATGCGAACGGATATGCCGAGCGGTTCGCCGTGAGCGGCAAGCAGATGTTCAAGATTGCGCTCGTGTTCTCCAGCGACGGAAAAGGGCTTTTGCTCTGGAAGGTGAGGTAGAATCACTTTTGTTGGCAAAAAGTTTCCATCATAACCGAAAGTTTTGTTGTTTTTATGTTTTTTTTCGGTTATGATAGAAACAAATGACGGTATACGAAAGAATTGGCACAGACGAAATTATCTCGCTTTACAAGGACAAGCCTATAATCAAAGTAATTCAGGGAATAAGGCGATGCGGAAAATCATTCATGCTCTCGCTCATTGAACGAAAACTTCTGGAAAAAGGAGTCGAGGAATCGCAGATTTTCAGCGTCAATTTCGAGGACTTCGAGAATTCGGCACTTCTAGATGCGCATTCGCTCTACGATGCTGTGAAGAAGCGAAGTTCAAACGGTAAAAAACTCTATCTTCTGTTCGACGAAATTCAGGAATGCGACGGCTGGGAAAAATGCGTGAACAGCTTGTATTCCTCAAAGACAATCGAAACGGACATCTACATCACAGGAAGCAACGCAAATCTTCTCTCGTCGGAGCTTGCCACATACTTAAGCGGTCGATATGTAATCGTAAACATGAGGACGCTTTCGTATAAGGAATTTTTGTACTTCAATGATTTTCAGGAATCTTCGGAATCGTTCAAAAAATTCATGACGACAGGTGGATTTCCTGGCTTAAATAACATGATGGAAAGCGAAACTCAAATCCGCTCGTACCTTGAAGGAATCTACTCGACGGTGCTTTTGAAAGACATCATAAAAAGGAACAAAATAAGGGAAACTTCGCTTCTTGAAAAAATCATCTTGTATACTGCCGACAACGTGGGGAACATATTCTCGGCAAAGCGAATTTCGAATTTTATGAAGGAGAACGGACGGAAGATTTCTGTCGAGACCGTATACAGCGACCTTCAATATCTGCAGGATGCTTTCGTTCTTCACAAGGTGCAACGGTACGACATCCGCGGAAAAAAAATCCTTGAGACAATGGAGAAATACTACTTTGCCGACCAAGGACTTCTCTTTTTTCTTCACGGATACAAGGATACATACATCAACGGAATTCTCGAAAACATTGTTTATCTGGAACTGTTGAGACGTGGTTTTGAAGTGTTCATCGGAAAACTCGGCGATACGAAAATCGACTTCATCGCAAAAAAAGGCGGAGAAGTGCTCTACATTCAAGTCTCATACCTTCTGGTATCCGAGGAAACGAAAATTAGGGAATACCGACCGCTCCAGGCAGTAAACGACAATTTTCCAAAACTAATCCTAACAATGGACGAGCTTCCAGAATCAAATGAGGGAGGAATCGTGAGAAAGAATATTAGAGAATGGCTTTTGAATAAAAATTAATGAGGTTTTAAGAAGTCTTATCCCTCCTTACTCTTCCTCGCAGACGCCGTTCTTGTATGCCCGCGCTATCTCAAGGAAATGCGTGAGCTGATGCGATGAAAGCGTACTTAAAATATGATTAATTTCCTTTTTTTGCCAGTCAGATTTTGTGCCAGATTTTGAAGGCGGAGTCGTACTGTCTGTTCCTGTAACAAGATATTCCGTAGTTGTGTTGAGTGCCTGAGCCATACGAACTGCCACATCAGCAGCAGGAATAGAGCCTCGGTATAGATACATGCCGAGCGTTCCAATATTTATTCCAAGCATATGTGCAAATTCTTTGTTTGAAAGTCCTTGATAAGAAAGTTCCTCAATAAGTCTATCCTTAAATGTTTTCTCAGTCTCTGACATACAGAAAAATTACCACGATTATGTTTTTACAATTTGACAGATAATGTAATTGACATTAAAATCAATTGTAATTACATAATTTTAAATCGTGTAATTGAAATATCAGATATGAGGAGAAAATGTATGAATGTGAAAAAAGTTTTTGTAGCCATGTTTTTATTATTCGGATTTTGTATTTATGCCCAAGAAAATGAAACGATTTTCGGAATGAAATTCGGTACGCAATTTTCTGAAATAGACTCTGTAATGAAAAGCAAGGGATTTAATTTGAGTAAAAATGTGAAAAATCAACAGGCTACAGATTATTATTATCAAGGTGGAAAATTTGCAAATACAAAACCAAATGGAATTATATTAACAATATCTGAAAAAAAAGGTATGACGCGATGTATTATTGCATGGAGCTATGATTACTATACCAACCAGGAAGAAGGTTTTAAAGATAATGAGATGAATCAATTTATACAAAACAACGATGTTAATGGTTTGTTAATGCGAATGTGTCAAAAAAACAATAAATCGTTTTCCACGCTTGTAAACAGCTTGAATAAAAAATATAACGCAAATATTACCTTGCCTAATACTTTTTCAAAGTTTTACTTTCAGGTTTATCAAGGAAAAGATATGTCTATTGCATATTTTTTTGATGGAGGTGATATGATTGCAGATTGTTATTATGCACTCCAATATATAAGCAGTCTTTACGAAGAAATAGAAAATGTTAGCGGTGATATTTAAAATCTCAAAAAAATCATGTTACAAATACAAAAATTTGTTAAAAAAAACAACAAAAAGTTTTTTCTTTTATATAAACAAAATGTTCTGGCAAGAACTAAAATTGCAAGGAGTTTTTTATGAAAAAATTAGTTTTGGTATTGGCTGTACTCCTAGCTATAATAGGAAGTGTTGCAGCTCTAGCTTATCGTAATTTTACTGTAATTGCAAAATGCCGTTTTTGCTATCAAAAACAAACTATTAACGTATCTCATGTTCTAGAAGATGATTATGGTGATGCTGAAACTCAAGCTGCAGAATTATTCGACAATCATTCGTCTACATGTCCAGCCCCATATTCAGGAAGCATAGATATAATCAACAGTTGGCAAAACTAAGATACGATAGCAGTAAACAGATTTAAAGAGTTCAAAAAGCCTGATCAGTTCGTTTCTAAAATACAGTCAAGAGAAACGAACGAAAACGCAAGACAACTTGTTTTCATAAGCAGAGATACTCTCAAAAATCTATGACTATTTTCTAAACATGAAAAAGCGATGAAAACCAGACTCCCCTCTAGTTTTCATCGCTTTTCCCCCCTCCACGCTTTCTTTGTCTAGCAAAAATGGAATTACGCCCATAAAGATTATTCCGTTCTCGTTTACCAGAGTTTTCGTTTTCCTCCAACTACGACTATTAAAAAAATCGACGAGTAATTATAGAATCATTTTTATTGACAAATCTAAAGTTGCAACTTATATTTGTCAATATGAGCACGATTTATTTTCACAGGGCGATTTCTGACACTCTCAAAAAACAGGCTGCTAATGCAAAATGCCTGCTTGTTACTGGGTCTAGGCAGGTCGGAAAATCTACGCTGCTGAAAAAAATATATCCGAATGTAAAATACATAACTTTTGATGATTTAATCGCAAAAAATCAGGCAGCAACGGAGCCAGGGCTTTTCTTTTTGAACAATCCGCCGCCTGTCATAATTGACGAAGTTCAGACTGTGCCAGAAATTTTCCCATACATAAAAATGCAATGCGACAACAGCGAGATAAACGGCAACTTTTATCTCACAGGCTCACAGTCAATGCAGCTGATGAAAAATGTGAGCGAGTCCCTTGCTGGAAGAATCAGCATTCTTGAGCTTACAGGGCTTTCGTTGAGGGAAATATTCGCGGTTGATTTCAACGAGCCGTTCATTCCTACTGCGGATTACATTGCCCGCCGCGAAAAATTTTTGGTTCACTATGCGGATATCTGGGATAAAATCCACCTTGGCTCATATCCTGAACTTCACGCAACATCGCGGGAATGGCTCGATTTTTATTCGTCGTATGTAAAGACGTATATCGAACGCGATATAAATCAGATGATTCACATTAAGGACGAACTTGCGTTCATGCGCTTTCTTGTGGCAATCGCGGCAAGAAGCGGGCAGGTCTTAAATTATTCAAACATCGCCGATGACACTGGCGTTTCTCAGGTAACCGTGAAAGAATGGATTTCAGCATTGGAGCGTTCTGGCATTATTTTCTTGTTGCAGCCGTATTATTCGTCGTTTTTGAACAGAGCGATAAAATCTCCGAAGTTGTATTTTAGGGACACTGGCTTATTGTGCTATCTGACGAAATGGCTCACTGCTGACACGCTGAAAAACAGCGCGGTCGCTGGCAATGTGTTTGAAACTTTCGTCGTGTCTGAGATATTGAAGTCATTTTCAAATGCTGGTAGGGATTATCGCTTCAATGTGTTTTATTATCGTGGCAAAGACAAGATAAAAACGCAGCGCGGCTCTGTCGCTGTGGAATCTGAAATCGATGTCGTGATTGAAGAAAACGGCGTTTTGTATCCCATTGAAATAAAGATGAGCGCGAACCCGACAAAAGAGATGGCGCAGGCTTTTTCTGTGCTGGACAAGGAAAGCGGAAAAAAGCGCGGTCAGGGCACGATTCTCTGTTTGTATGACAAAAAGATGTATTTAAAAGAAGACTTGGTTGCACTGCCTGTGGATTTTGTTTGAAGTCCAAAAAAATGCGTAAATACGCAAAAATTTGGAATCCAAGAACTTGTGTTTTTCTTTTTTCAGAAAAATCTAGTATGCGAAAGGATTTGCACGGAGGAAATCGTTTCGCTGTACAAGCAGTGTCAATTTATGCTATTTGCCGTCTGTTTTTACGATACCTTTTTTTGTCTCAAACATATAGACAAGATCAGGTACAAGAAGATTCGCCATTTCTTCTTCCGACAAATTTAACTCTTGGCTGAATTTTCCACCGTTTGGAATGCGGATTGCAAAATCGTAAATATCATCCAATATGAAAAAATCAATTACAGTTTCACCTTCATTGTACTGAAATCTTTCCAATGCCTTCATTCCTCTAAAATCTTCGCTCGGCAATACTGAGTAAACTGTTACATCACCGTCTTCGTAAGTTCTAACCCGCCATCTGAACCTTGTATCTGTTGGAGCATCTTTTTCAAACGGCATGATTTTTTCAAATGCATGGCGGAATTTTGCTTTATCATCATTGTCTTCTATAAGCTTTTCTGCGTCGGAAAACTTTTTTGCAAGCACATCGAATGCAATTTTACACTGATCTGCCCTGAGCTGCGTTGCATTCAAAAATTTTTTTGTGTCAAAATCATACCATAAAAAAATTTCATATATCGCATCATCATATTCAGAATCAAAATAAAATGTATCTAGCTTCAATCCGTTGATGAAAACCTCAATGTCACAGACTTCCAAATTATCGCTTAGCTTTATGTCCGGGTCAAGAATCTTCTTTAATTCCTTAAGATATTTTCCCCGAGTGATTGTGTCGTAAAGTTTTCCATTTTTGTAAACCCAGAACAAAATGTCTTTTTTTTCAAATGTTTTTTCGGTGTATTCGTCTCTATTGTCAAGAACGCAGAATTCACCGTTGTTTGAAACCTGAACAAGAAGCCTTTCGTTCGGCCAATATCTTGGAATCTTCCATTTTTCAATGAATATACGGTTGTAATTTTCATCCATGCTATCTTCAAAGCATGTCATAGTTTTATTTGATTCATCGCCTGCAAGAAGAAAATGCTCGGTTTGTGTGGGGTCAATATAATCATAGGGCGTACCGGCTTCATCTTTTGCAAGAAAATACCTTATTTTCTGAGCTTCAGTTCTGCTGCAGGATGCAAGGCACATAAAAATCAGGCTGATGAAAATTGATGTCGTTTTTACTTTAAGTGCAATCTTTATTTTTCTATTCATGCAGTGAGTATACAATCATCAGGATTTTTTTGCTATTAGGTCGAATTTCGAGTTTTTCTGATAAATCTAAAGTTGCTCCTTAGATTTGTCACCATCCTCGTTCTCTTTTTCCACACGAAAATATTCCTCCAGAAGTTTTCGCAATTCACTCTTGAGTTTGTACCGCTCTCTTCTTCGTTCGTCCTTGCCTTCACAGCGGTAATAACTTCGCGTGCGGTAGCCTTCGTAGTGCCAAAGTTCGCACTGGCGTTTGTAGTTGAGCCAGTTCGAGAGGCGTTTTGCTTCGGAAAGTGCGTCTGAATCCGGTATGGCGAGTTGATTCCAATAGAGTTTCTCTTCTGATTCCCGAAGATAGGATTTTGGAATGTGCGGATGATATACATAAACGCACCGCCCGTAACGGTCAATTTTTAGAACTCCCTGAATAAAATACTTTTTTGCTTCTGGCGAGAGTTTTTTGTAAGTGTCTTCCGAGATGTCCAAGAGTTCAAGCTTTCCTTTTTGATAGAGCTTGTTTTTAAAAAACGTCGCTTCGATTTTTTCAGTTTTGTCGAGCCAAAATCGCCAATCTCCGTCAAAAATCGTCCGGCTGGATTTAAAATTGCAAAGCCTGTACGGTTTGTCAGAAAATCTCAAAAATGTCGTCGAAGCTGCAATCGCCTCAGAAAGCCCTTCGTCCTTGTTCCGCATAGAATCTATGAGAGTCAGGCACACTTTGAATCCCACGAGCGTCCGCGGAATTTCCACATATTCTTTTGACTCCCTGGCTTGTTTTTCTAAAAGCCTTTGCCACTTTTCGATTGCACGAAGTTTCTTAAAATAAAGAAGTTTTAGCTTGCTTTTTGTCGGTCTCATAAAAAAAGTGTAGCGTGACTTAAAAGCGACCGCATTAAAGTTCTGGTTTAAATCTGAGGGCTGTCTAAAAACTGTTGTCATGCCGAATATTCAATTACTCAATTCAACGTTTGCTTGATTTTTCTGAATTATTGCCGTATATTTTTAGTGATAAGTCCTTGCCATTCAAGGCGACAGGTAACTTGAGTATCTGTTAGATTATTACGCAGTATATTGTGTTCAGAAGCAGTATTCTGCCAGTCTTTGAAGGGTTTTCCGTAGACCTCATCTGAACTAGGCGAAAGCCGAAAGAAAACGGAACAAAAGCTCTGCGAATGGCGCAGGGCTTTTTATTTTGTGGTGGGATTAAATGGCAAGTGTAGTTGATGCTCAGAAATCTTTCTCAAAACTTCTTGATATCGAATACCAGTTCGTACTTGGCCGTAAAGATAAAAACATTTCTTTTTCAATTGAATTTCAAAAATATCATTTTTTTCATATTGCAGGATTACAGTATCTAAGGGATTTACCGAGGCTCGCTGTATCAGCAGAAGAAGTTTATAATCAGCTTGAATCAGGACATTTGCCAATAAGCTATATTGAATCATCAAAAAATTATAATTACATAAAAGGTCGCATTGATTATCTTCCAAAGTTTGAATATATCTTTGACAGCAATGACACCATATTTAAATATAATCCTGCATTACAGGCGTTCTCGGTCATTGAAGCTGATTTCCTTTTGAGAAATGAGATAAATAAAATTCCAATTTTTGTGTTTTTGTCAAAAGGTAAAAATGAAAAGTATTTTTGTAAGTCCTTCTTTCCGCAAGAAAAAAAGGATTACTCAGAACGCCAGGCAAAATGGACTGTGCTATTTAAGAAGAAAATTGTTAAATCTATAAATACAGAAAGTATTTTATATAAGCATAAAAATTTTAAAATAAAGAAGTTTTAGCTTGCTTTTTGTCGGTCTCATAAAAAAAGTGTAGCGTGAGTTAAAAGCAAGGGCATTAAAGCTGTGGTTTAAATCTGTGGGGGGCTGTCTAAAAACGGTTGTCATGCCGAATTTGTTTCGGCATCTACATTAGACATGGTAAAGGAGACCACCGAAGCGAGTTCGGGGTGACAGTCCAGAATTGCGTTTTAGACCGTAGGTATGCAGAAAACTCGCTTTTTTAAATCACAAGTTTAATGAGTCGCAAGCTATCGCTTGCTTAACGAGTTTTCTTTCAGAAAACTCGCTTTTTTAAATCACAAGTTTAATGACAAAGATTCGATTTTCTTCTATTCTGTTCTTACAACACACATCGTAAAAGCCGATTGTCGTTGCCGAGAGCGGGCAATCGCTGTGGTTCGGGGCTTTTTCGCTTCAATATGAGGGAGGCGTAGGGGCATGAATCGCATCACCAATCTTTCAAGACCGGTGCTTGACGTAGAGTCAACCGGCAAAAAAATCAAATCTCTTATGGACGCAAGCGAAATAACCGTGCGGCAGTTGCAGACGATTTTTGGATTCGACTACCCGCAGGCGATTTACGCTTGGCTTAACGGCAGGAATCTTCCCACTGTAGACAATCTCATTGTACTCTCAGAACTTTTTGGCGTAACGATTGACGAAATCATTCAGAAAAAACACGTCGATTGTCAGGGAAGCTATCAGTTAACGGCTTAAATGAAGTTGCGGCTGCATTTTTTTGAAAGGATGCAACGGACAAACAGCAGATTTTTTCAGAGCAATTTTTTTGAGGTGAAAAAATGAAAAATAATTTTAAATGGCATAAAGAACAGATTAACGGAAAATGGTTCAGCGTGTGCGACCATGCCCACGTTCCGATGATTGAGCACACAAAAGACGGCAAGTACAAGCTTCGTAACGCGAACGGAAAGTCCGTGCTGCACGAAAATTACACGGACGCGGTAAAGCTCGCTCTCGAAGTGTGGGAAAAATTCAAAAAATTGAACCGCGATTTTGTGGAGTAAAACGTTTTTTAATTTGTAAAATGCTAAAATCTACCCATTATCGGACTTGTTCCAATAATCTTCATCTGTGCGGCTTTGCATTCATCGGCGTTAAAAAGTGATTCCCGCATTTTTGAACATCAGCACTTTCTGAAATTAACAATTTGACAAAAGAGCGCAAGCAATAGCATAATTTTCTTATGAACGTTTTTGATGATATTAACAGACTTACAGCCTACGGGCTAAAAACAGGGCTTATTGAAAAAGAAGACGTCATTTTTGTAAAGAATCAGCTCCTTTTGAATTTGGGGCTTGACGGTTTTGAAAGTCCTGAGCAGGCAGGTGAAATTCCTGCGGTGGAAGTTAGCGACCTTGAGGATATTCTAAAAAATCTTCTTGATTATGCTGTGGCTCACAATCTTACAGGTGGCGAGAGTGTTGTTTACCGGGATTTGTTTGACACAAAACTTATGGCGGTTATGGTTTCTAAACCTTCTGAAATCATAAAGAAATTCAATGCACTTTATGAAAAGTCTCCAAAAGAAGCGACGGATTTCTTCTATAAATTCAGTCAGGATACGGATTATATTCGTCGCTACCGCGTTTGCAAGGATGTAAAATGGCTTGCCGATTCTCCGTACGGAAAACTCGACATTACGATTAATCTTTCAAAGCCGGAGAAAGACCCTAAGGCAATTGCCGCTGCCCGCAACATGAAGCAATCCGGCTACCCGCAGTGTCTTTTGTGTCGCGAGAACGAAGGCTATGCCGGTCGCGTGAATCATGCTGCCCGCGAAAATCACCGAATTATTCCGCTAAAACTTGCCGGCGAGGATTGGGGATTTCAGTATTCTCCTTACGTTTATTACAACGAGCATTGTATCGTTTTTAATTCAAAACATACTCCAATGCTCATTTCTCGAAAGACTTTTGAACGACTTCTTGATTTTGTTACGATGTTCCCGCATTACACGCTCGGAAGCAATGCTGACTTGCCGATTGTAGGCGGTTCAATTCTTACTCACGACCACTTTCAGGGCGGTGCGTATGAATTCCCAATGGCACGTGCAAAAATCGTAAAAGAAATAACGATAAAAGGATTTGAGGACGTTAAGAGCGGAATTATCAACTGGCCGATGAGCGTTTTGAGAATTTCTTCAAAAGACAAGAACAGGCTTGTGGAGCTTGCCGATTATCTTTTGGGAAAATGGCGAAAATACACCGACGAGAGCGTGTTCATTTTTGCGGAGACGGACGGTGAAAAGCACAATACTTTAAATCCGATTGCCCGAAGACGCGGCGAGCTTTATGAGCTTGATTTGGTTTTTAGGAACAATATCACCACAAAAGAGCATCCGCTCGGAGTTTACCATCCGCACAGCGAACTTCATCACATCAAAAAAGAGAACATCGGCTTGATTGAGGTTATGGGACTTGCAATTTTGCCGGGACGACTCAAGACGGAGTTTGCGCACCTTGAGGACGCGATTCTTTCGGGCGAGGATATTTCTTCGAACGAAGAACTTTGTAAGCACGCTGACTGGGTAAAAGAACTCAAAGAAAAATACACGTTCACAAAGGAGAACGTAAAAGAGATTCTTGAAAAAGAGACCGGTGTTGTTTTCAGCAAAGTTCTTGAACATGCGGGTGTTTTCAAGTGCACGGAAGAAGGTCAAAGAGCCTTTGTAAAATTCCTTGAAAGCTAGTATATCGCACATTAATCAGCTGTCATGCCGAATTTATTTCGGCATCTCTAAAGTTTTGCAGAAATTCGAAATTCACAGTAATAAAAAAATGGAGTTTAAAATGTCTGAATGTAAGAATTATGAGATTTCAAATGGCTCACTTGTTGCAAAAGTGATGAGCTTGGGATGCACGATTACAAATTTGTATGCCCCTGACAAAAATGGAAATCCTGTTGACGTGCTTTTGGGGTACGACACTCTCGACGGCTGGGCTTCGGGCACGGCTTCCCACAATGCTGTTGTTGGACGCTTTGCAAACCGAATCGCTGGCGGAAAGTTCACTCTCGACGGCGTTGAGTACAAGCTTGACGTGAACGACGGACCGAACAGCCTTCATGGTGGAATCAACCGCTACGAAAAGATGGTTTGGGAAAGCGAGCTTGTTACTCACGACGGAAAGGCAGACTGCGTTCACTTTCATCGGGTGAGTCCAGATATGGAGCAGGGCTACCCTGGAAACGTGACGATTGACGTTTATTACACTCTCACAAAAGAAAACGAGCTTGTAATCGAGTATGAGGCTACGACTGACAAGGCTACGCCTATAAATCTTACGAACCACGCGTACTTTAATCTTTCTGGAACAAAAGTTGTTGACGGAAAAATTCAGAACGTGCTTTCGCACAAAATGCAGCTCGACAGCGACGAAGTTCTTGAAATCAACGACGTGATGATTCCGACCGGAAAAATCTTGCCTGTAAGCGGAACGTGCTTTGATTTTACAAAAGAGCACACGATTGGCGAGCGAATCGGGGAGTTTGGCGCGAGCGTCGCTTATGGCTACGACCACAATTTTATTACCCACGCTAACGAAAGCAAGGTGTGCCGATTCGGAAAAATCACCTGCGAGGAAACTGGAATTTCAATGGAAATGTTCACGAACCAGCGTGGCGTTCAGGTTTACACCGGAAATTATCTTTCTGGAACGCACGGCAAAAACGGCGTTGTTCATAACCGCTACGACGGAGTTTGCTTTGAGGCGCAGCGATACCCGGACTGCGTTAATCACGCGGAATTCCCTTCGTGCATTTTGCGGCCGGGCGAAAAATACTGGCAAAAAACAATTTATAAATTTTCAAACTAGAACATCGAATACTAATTACCCGTCATTCTGAATTTGATTCGGAATCTGTAAATACGGAGACTGAAAAAAAATCAGAATGACGGCAAAGTTTGTAAAAAGGAGACAATAATGGCTGGAAGTTTGACTTCAAAAGAATATGACCCGAAAGAGCTTATTCCAGAATTCGTAAAGATTTATGGCGGAAATGCTGCGGACATAAAAATCTACTCGTCACCGGCGAGAATTAATATTATTGGTGAGCATATTGACTACAACGGCGGAAAAGTTTTTCCTGCTGCGATTAACCGCTATCTTTATGTCGCGATTCGTAAGCGAAATGATTCAAAAATCGTTTACAACGACGTGCGCTTCCCTGGAACTTTTGAGTTTGACATTAACGATGATTTTAAATTCGACAAGAAAAATGATTATGCGAACTACCTCAACGGAATTTTGAGCCAGCTCAAAGCAAAAGGTTGCCTTTTCCCGTGCGGATTTGAAATTCTTATGGTGAGCAACGTGCCTGCCGGCGGCGGAATTTCGTCTTCGTCGGCTTTGGAGTGCGGATTTGCGTTTGCTGTGAGCGAGACTTTTGGATTCAATCTTTCTCGCGTGGAAATCGCAAAACTCGGTCAGATGAGCGAACACAATTTTATGGGCGTAAATTGCGGAATTATGGACCAGTTCATAATTGCGACTGGCAAAAAGAATTATGCCGAAAAACTCGACTGCGCAACTCTGGAATACGAATACGCTCCGCTTGAGCTTGGAGACTACCGCTTTGTCGTAATGAACACGAACAAAGTTCGAAAACTTTCTGATTCAAAATACAACGAGAGACGAAGCCAGTGCGAAACCGTTCTTGCCACTTTGCAGAAAAATGGCGTAAAAATCAACGCGCTTTGTGAGCTTAGCCCGGCAAAATGGGAAGAAGTTAAAGGCTTTGTTTCTGACGAGATTCTTTTAAAGCGCGCAAAACATTGCGTTTACGAAAATCAGCGCGTTCTTGACGCTGTTAGCGCATTGAAGAACGGCGATCTTGTTTCTCTCGGAAAACTTTTGAACGCTTCTCACAAATCGCTGAAAGAGGATTACGAAGTTACTGGAATAGAACTTGACACTTTGGCAGAGACTGCTCAAAAGCAGGAAGGCTGTCTTGGCTCAAGAATGACTGGAGCAGGCTTTGGCGGCTGTGCGATTGCGCTCGTTCACAAAGACAAAATCGACTCGTTCATTGAGAACGTTCAAAAAACTTACAGCGGCGTAATCGGTTACGAGGCAGGATTCTTTGCTTGCGAGACTGGTGACGGCGTAAGCGAGTATAAATTGTAAATTCCTCTTTGGGACTTTTATAAATACTTCCTTTTTTGTATAGTTTTGCAATCAGGGTCAGTAATTTTGTGTCATTCTGAACTTGTTTCAGAATCTTGAATCTTTATAGCATTGAGAGATGTTAAATGAATTTGGCATGACAATTTTTAAAAATTACTGAATCTGCAATTATGCATAAAAGGAAGTCCTATGAAAAAAACAGCAGTTAAAAATTTCAAAAAACTCGTTTTTACATCTTTTGTTGCCTTGATTTCGTCTCAGGCATTTGCAGTTTCTTTTGAATCTAAGTCGAACATTACGGTTGGCATTACGCCAATCGAAGTGGACGAAAATGATTCGAAACAGTTTGGTGGAGCTTACGTTCTTGGCGACTTTGCCCTTTCTAACGAAAAAATCACTGCCGCAGGTAAGATTTATTATCGCTTGAATTCGTCGAATGGATTTGAGAGTAACGCGCAAAAAATCGACATAAAACGCGCTTACGTTCGTTACAGACCTTTTGCGAGCAATTTGCTGGAATTTTCTCTCGGAAAGTTCTATTCCTACTATCTTCCGGGGAATTTCTTTTCACTCTCGGAATCGTATACCGGAGCGACTCGCTGGGGAAAAACCGGGGCAGGAATTAAAAGCGAGGTGGGCGGATTTACGCTTGGGCTAGGTCTTCCGCTTGAAGAAAGTTCCGTAAAATTCACCGACAAATTCGATTTGAATGCGGCTGTAGTTTACGATTTTTCAAATTTTTCGGAATCAATTCCTGTAAAACTTGGAGGCACTTTGCTTTTTTCTCGAACGGGAATCGATTATTCTGCGAAGGATTCTATAAAAGATGAGGCCGAATTTAAATTCGCCCGCTCGGTTACGGTTTATTACACACCAAAAATCGAAGGCTTTTTCTCTAAGCCGACTCTTGCGCTCACTTATTCCTATGACGCGGAGCCTTACGTTTCAAGCTCGGTTTTTAAGAACGTTGCGAATTATTCCAATGCCGACATGAAAAAATCTCAATTTGCTTCGCTGAATTTTAAGGGAGAATTTGGTCCTGTTCAGCTTGTTTTAGAAGGGGAGGCTGGGCACTCGATTAGCGGAAGCATGGTTCCTGTTTACGGTGGAAGTCAGCTTTTGATTCCGGTTTATGGAAAAACGCTCTCTTTTAAGCCTAGATTTTTCTATTATGCCGGAATTGACACTTGTGACGATTCAAAAACTCGCCAGACTTTTGAATGCTATCCTCGCCTCTGGATTACGGCTGGCAAATATACAGTTTCGCTGGGAGCTGATTTCTACCGTAAAGAGCTTACTCGTAACGACTGGGAGTGGAGCTGGTCTCTGCCAATGTACGTGCAGTACAAAGTTGGAAAGTAAATTTGTGATTTCAGACTTCTGCAGTGCGAATGACAACTTGCAGGTTTTGACGCTGATGAACACGGATTGACACAGATGAGGCGCAGATTCAAAAAAAATCGGTGGTTGAGCTTGTCGAAACCTCTCCGCCGCTTTACCCCCCGAAGTAGTTTCGGGGCGTTTTTGTCACCTCGAGCGTAGTCGAGAGGTCTACAAACGATAGATTTGTCCACTCCGCGATTGTCCGGGACAGTAGATGTCTCGACTTCGCTCGACATGACAGCGTGGGCCGCTCGACATGACAACTTGCAACTTTTTAACGCAGATGAACACGGATAGCGCAGATTGGACACAGATTTTTGCATATGCAAAACAAATTTTTTTGAAAATTTTACTTGCGTTTCTGCAAAGTTGTGATAATATAAAATCGTGGTCAGGAAAGAGATGAGGACTTATCACCGACTGCAATGAAGGAGGCATTTATGCAATTTCCGACAAAAATAAGAGTTTCGATTTTCGTATGTGAAAATTTTGATGTAACGAAATGATTATAATGCTGCTGGCAGCTAAGCCAGACTATATTACAATGCCATTCCTTGGAGAGCGAATGCGCATAGTGCAAACCACCTATTTTAGGTGGTTTTTTATTTTTGAGAAGGAATGTTGAGTTTGTCGCTTAAAAAAATTTGATTTGGAGTAAAATTATGGAAGAAATTTATGAATTTATAAAAGCTTGCGGAACTTATTATCTTGCGACAGTTGAAGACGGTCAGCCAAGAAACAGACCTTTTGGAACGATTAATTTGTTTGAGGGCAAACTTTATATTCAGACAGGAAAATCAAAAAATGTTTCCAAACAGATTCAAAAAAATCCTCGTGTTGAGCTTTGTTGCGTAAAAGGCGGCGAGTGGCTTCGTGTTGCCGGGGAGCTGGTTCGGGATGAACGGCGTGAGGCAAAAGTTGACATGCTTGAACATTACCCAGAATTAAAAAAAATGTACTCTGCAGACGATGCGAATACGGAAGTCCTGTATTTTAAGAATGCGATTGCCACACTTTACAGCTTTACGGCGGCTCCAAAAGTCGTTGAGTTCTAAAAAACGGTTTGAAAACGAATCGACACAAACGCGAGTTTTGCTTTAGCAAAGCTTGCGGAAAACTCACGGGTTAACTTGTAATCGCAAAATTAATTTTCAGCGTTTTTATTTATTCTGATTGAAAAAAACAAATTCAGTTTTACAATAGATTTATGGACTTTCAGAAACTTGTTGATTCTTATGGAATGGCGGCGGCTGTGCTTTCGGTTGAAAAGACCGATGACGGGCATTATGGTGATATTCGCATCGTTTGTGCCAACTCGATGTACAAAAAAATCATGGGCGATGGTTTTTATGACAATATGCTATACTCCGAGCTGCTTCCACGAGAAGCCAATTTTGAAGATTTTTGCTATCGCTGTGCGGTTCTAAAAAAACACCTTCATGCTTATGTTGATACAAAATCGATGGGGGTTTGGACGGACGGTACATACATGCCGCTTTCTCCAGAACTTGACGAAGAAAATCTCTGCTATTTCATGTTTTTCTTTGAATTTACGAAAGGTCCTGAATTTGAAAAAATGTCGGATGTCTCGCTAGAAACGGCACCGTTCGTAATAAAAACTTGTATTAATCTTCGTAGCGCAGAAAATTTTTATGCAGGCATGAACACTGTAATTTCTGATATTCAGAAAAAGACAGAATCTTTTTGTAGCAGCATAATAATGATTGACCGCGAGCAGGGAAAATATGCTCCGCTGTGCTCTAAATTTTCTGAAGACAACGTGACGATTGATGATTTTATGCCTTATCTTACCCCGGAGGTTGTTTTTTCGTGGGAAAAGACTATTGAAAAGCATGATACAATCATCATAAAAGATGAATTTGATATGGCTAAGCTTGAACAAGATAATCCTGCCTGGGCTGAAAGTCTTCGTTGTGCGAATGTAAAAACTCTGGTTCTTGTTCCTCTTTTACAGGGAAAAAAACTTTTGGGCGTGCTTTTTATTACGAATTTTAATGTTGAAAGAATCGTTGAAATCAAGGAATTTATTGAGCTTACTGCGTTCTTTCTTTCGGCAGAGATTGCGAACAACGAACTCATGGAAAAACTTGAATACATGAGTAATCTTGATTTGCTGACGGGTGTTAAAAATCGAAATTCAATGAACGCACGTGTTGACTGGCATGTAACAAAACGAAGAATTGTTCCTGCTCCGTTTGGCGTGATTTTTGCAGATTTGAACGGACTTAAGCAGTGCAATGACAATGGTGGTCATGAAGCTGGTGACAGATTGTTAAAAGATGCGGCCGAAGTTCTAAAAAAGCACTTTGAGAATCAGGAAGTTTATCGTTCTGGCGGGGACGAATTCATTGTAATTTATCCTAGGTGCAAAAAAGCGGACTTTGATAAAAAAGTGGAAAAATTGCGTGCAGAAGTCGGTTATGGTGCGAAAGTTTGTTTTGCAATTGGCTCAGACTGGAGCGACGGCAGTAAAGACCTGCGTTTGTGTATGCACCTTGCCGACGAAGCGATGTACGCCGACAAGCGGGAATTTTACAAACTTCACCCGGACAAAGCGAGAAAGTAAGAAAAGGGGTGGCCTTGCCGAAGGGCTTCCTAAAGTTTTTCCAGAACCGAAGGAAGCTCGTAAATTGTCTTTATCCTGAAAATCTGATTTTTGTATTCCTGAGGAATTTCATACGGGGCATCGCCTACAAGGCAGCATAATCCGCCAAGTTTTGCATATCCTTCTATATAATAGGGATAATCGTCAAGAAAAAGAGTGTCTTCCAAACTTCCTCCGGCAATTGAAAGCGCGTCTCTGTAGGAAATGTCGAAAGGCTTTCCGCGGAGGTCGTTGCGCCTTATGTCAGAAATAGTTTTGTTAAAAAGGTCACGGACTTTTAAGAATTCAAGGACATGCTCGGCATGTTCGGAAGGTGAGTTCGTAAGGATTACTTTTGGCTGTGGAAGTGACTCAATGAACGGACGGAGTTCCGGGTCAAAATCAAGGTCTTTGATTTCTTCTGCCGGATGAACATACGAAAAATATTCCTCATCATTCTTAAAACCGTTTGATTTTAGCCACCAGAGGGTTGAAACATATTTTTTAAGCTCAGCTTTCCGAATCTCAAGGATTTCATCATAAGATTTGTTAAAAAAACGTGCGGAATATTCAATTATCCGCCGTAAAATCTGACTGCTCATCCGTGACGACTGCGGATAAATCGTGTCGTCCAAATCAAAAATCAAATGCTTTATTTTGCTCATCATATTCCTCGGTTCACTGAAGGTTCTCAATGGGATTTATAAACGAAAACTCCCAGAAAATCAAGAAAGACAAAAAAAACGACAATGTGCTAGAGTGAAAATCCAGGAAAAAATGATGAAAAAAAAATATAAAAAAACAGCATCCATTATATTTGCAGCACTTACGTTCGTTTTTTTAACCGCGTTTTTTGGATATTTTACGGTTATTAACGGCTCGCTGTTAATTCATTCTGAAGAAATAAATGCAAAAATCCTGAGCGTCAAGGTTATAAACGGCAGAAAACATACCGAATGTAAAATCCGCTATGAATACGAAAAGGAAAATCAAAAGTTCGAGGATGAAGCAGAATTTGACTGGTCTTTACTGGCACGGCTCGGTGATTTTTCAAAAAGTTACTACTACGAAGGCCAAGAGATAATCATTTGTAAAAACAGTCTGGCTTCTCAAGTAAAAAACCGGATTCTGTTTGAATTCATCTATAATTTTGCATTTTTCGCACTTTTCTTTTATTTCCTTTTTATAATTGTAAAAAATAAATTCAATTTAGATAAAATGAAAAAAAATTTTAGACTAAAACCAAGAACGCTACGCTGTACCTGTCGGGGAGAATTGGGGAGTATGTAGAATCAAGGTCATTAATGATATCAATGTGGAAGACCTGTAAAAAATGACTCGTGGTGAAATCCCACACGCCGTAGCAGATTTTTTGGCACTTTAGGCGGTGTTCTTGCAGAAATTTTGAGAACAAACCGTGATGTCCTACTACCGATGCCATCATTTTTCCACAGCTGGAATCCAGGATTCTTCCTTAAAGCCTGGAATCACCGCATTGTCCGTAACGAGCAGCGGTCGTTTTACCAGCATTCCGTCACTTGCAAGAAGTTTGAACTGCTCATCTTCGCTCATCGACGGCAGTTTTGATGAAAGCTGCATTTCCCGGTAGAGGATTCCGCTTGTGTTGAAGAATTTTTTGAGCGGAAGACCCGATTTTTTGTGAAGTTCCCGCAAAGTCGATTCATCGGGATGCTGACTTTTTATGTCGAGTTTTTCATAGACGATATTTCTTGAATCCAGCCACGCAAGGGCTTTTTTGCAAGTTGAACATCTCTCGTAACAGTATACTTTGGTCATAGGAAATTCCTTAAAAATGGGATGAGTCATTGTAGCATGGAATTTGCAAAATCGCACAAACAGTGACAACGCGTCTTTTTTTAGGAACGGCTTTCTGCACACTGCCAAAGTTCTATTTCATTACTTCGCCCAGCACTTGCCAAGCGTCGCTGTTCACGTCGTCGCTGTATTCGCCGGTGCAAATCAAAAGCTCCATGCTCGCCTTGTCCTGCCGAACGAATCCGCCGTGCAGATTGTGCTTTTTTAGATATTTTTGCAGCACAGCGCACTTTTTCGGCGAGAAAATGTCGATGTCCTCGCTCGCTCCCGTCCTGTCGAAGCCGCCTTTCGTTTCGCAAATCCAAATTTTGCCTTTGACGCTCAAAATGTAGTCGGGATAGAAAAGTTTCTGCTTGTATAAAAATTTGCCTTCGTTTGCAAAGAGTTTTCCCAAAATTGTAACGGCACTTGCATATTCAAGACCGATTTCAAGTCCGATTCTGCCGACGCGGTTGTGGAATTCTCGTCCGTGAGTGTGGGTGTTGAGCTTTTGGCGGAACTTTACGGTGTTGAGACTGTCTGATGAAATGTCAGAAATCACGGTAGCCTCGCCAGAAAGCGTCGTTTTTTCAATCTTTTCGCTGAACACGAACTTTTCTGCATTTTCCGAACCAGTTTCAAGCCGAAGTTTATTTTTCTTGCAATCACCGTCAATTCCGTAAGTCGTTTTCAGATATTCGGTAATCGCCTTTAGAGCCAAAGCGTCGTCCTGTGTGTCCAAAACTTGCGTGCGTTGCTCTTTTGTAAGCGTAAAAGTTTTGTATTCGTTCTTCAAGAAAATCGTCTTTGCCGAAAGTGCGTTTTTGCCAAGTGCCAATTTTGCTCCTTCTGTAAACTTGCTGTCGAATGTGTACAAATAGCAGCTGTCGAGCAAATCGCTTTCGTAATGATGAGCTTCTGGCATACGGCGGATTCTTCCGATTGTCTGAATCTCAAAAGTTTCGTCCATACCTTCGCGGAGTTTTACAAGAATGTACGCCCTCGGACAATCCCAGCCCGTTGCAACAGCCTGTTTTATGATGACCGCAGTCTGCTTTCCATCGTTCTTTTCGATGTCCTCAAGATTATCGTGACGAGCAGAAAGCCACACCGCAAGAAGACCGTTCTCGATTGAAATATGCTGACTTTCAAACCACGAAATCACAGAATAAAGAAGAGAGTCTGAATTATTCGGAAGCTGGACGACAATGAGCGG
The DNA here is from genome assembly GCF_014737315.1 of Treponema zioleckii. Classification (GTDB taxonomy): domain Bacteria; phylum Spirochaetota; class Spirochaetia; order Treponematales; family Treponemataceae; genus Treponema_D; species Treponema_D zioleckii. Next base: position 44,255 of record NZ_JPUF01000032.1, read on the forward strand.
ATTAACATTTTCATTTCTTTCGGCAAAAGAAGAAACAAGTTTGTTCTGCTTTTTGAGAGCCTTTTCCAAAAGATATTCTGTCGGGTTCTCGGTGGCTACCAAAGCAGGAAAATCGCCGTTAATCACAAGCAGTTTTTTTATAAGACCTTCGGCAATAACATCGGCTTCGCTAATTTCAATCAACTTCGCGCTTTTGTCGATAATCGGCGTCGCAGAGCAGCGGATAATTTTGTCCGTCTTGAAAAGCTGCACGATTGCGTCGGATTTTTCCGTAAAGTTCTGGTGGCTTTCGTCAATAATCACCTTGAAAGAAAGACCTGCGTTGTGCGCTTTTTCTATCCATTCAAGAAAGTTCGTGCGCTCGCTGTCTTTGAGCGCGTTGTTCCTTTTTTGGTGAGTTTTTCCCAGTTGATAAAGCAAAAATCGTTCTCACAAAAGCCCGAAGTCATCACGTCGGAAAGCAGTTTTGTGGAAGAATTGTGAATGTACAAATCCATTTTGCGCTTGCTCTGCTCTTCAAGATTTCCCTTGCCGGGCGTGAGCCACACAAAGACCGTGCGAGCGTGCCCTTTTGCATATTCGCTCATAAAATGCGTGAGCATAATCGTCTTTCCGCTTCCCGTCGGGCTTTTGAGGATAATGTCGCGAGAGTCTTCTTCCATCGCAATCAAAAGTTCACGAATTGCGTTCAACTGAAATTTCATCAAGTTCATTTTCTTCTCTCCTCGTATAC
>NZ_JPUF01000033.1 GCF_014737315.1 Treponema zioleckii
CCTCCAGTCCGTTTGCATCGGTTAAAGCAGATGTCTCGACTGCGCTCGACATGACACAGCTATATGCTCAGCATGACAGAGATATGCTCGGCATGACAGGCGAGTTCTCTCGCATGACGGAATAGTTCGCGATGCACTGGCACTGGCGAGCACGCGGAATCCCCCTTTTTGTCACCTCGAGCGAAGTCGAGAGGTCTCCAGTCCGTTTGCATACGGTTAAAGCAGATGTCTCGACTGCGCTCGACATGACAGAACTATATGCTCGACATGACAGAACTATATGCTCGACATGACAGAACTATATGCCCGACATGACACTGCAGTATGCTCAGCATGACAGAGCTGTATACTCGACATTCGACCTTTTAGTCAGTTATCGAAAATTCCGCAAGGCCGCCGAGTTTTCCAAGTTCGTTCACAAGGGCTGAAAAATCGTCTTTTTTTGGGGCTTTTACAGAGTAGTGTAGAATTACAAGATTGCTTGCGATAATTCTGCTCATGTTAAAATCCGCGATGATGAATCCGTGTTTTTCGATTGTCGTTTTTAGTTCCGACATGTTCAGGTCTTTTTCGGGCGTGACTGAAAAAGTAATGTGCAACGATTTTACCCTTCCTCTCGGAAAGTGCTTGTCCTCGAACCGCTCAAGGATTATTAGTGAAAGGACAGCGACAACTACGCAGAGAATCGCCGGAATGTAAAGCCCCATTCCGATTGAGAGTCCGATTGCCGCTGCCGCCCAGATTATCGCCGCCGTCGTGAGACCGCGTATGTTCATTCCCTGTTTGAGAATTGCACCTCCGCCCAAAAATCCGATTCCGCTTACAACCTGCGCCGCTATGCGCTCCGAATCGCCGGGCTTAAGGCTTGGAACGTAGAGCGACAGAATGCCGAGAAGCGTTGCCGCTTCCGAGATGAGAATGAGCGTTCTGAGTCCGATGATGTGCTGACGGAATTTTCTTTCGAGTCCGAGTATTGAGCCTGCACAGAAACTCAGGACGATTCTTAGAATGCATGAAAGAAGAAATTTGTAGTCGAGTTGTAAGAAAATATTTTCCAAGTCTTAATCTCCTTTTTTTAGATAAAACTGCACAGCTTGATGTAAAAACGTTTTTCAGATTTTTAAATGGAGACTCTAAAAACTGTTGAATTTTAAGTTCTTAGAGATGCCCTAAAATAGGATTCTTAGTTGAATGAACTGAATCCTGTTGAATTTTTCGTTAAAAGCTCTTCAATGCTAAAACTGAAAGAATCGCTGAACCTCCGAACATAAGTTTGTCCGAACATTTTTCCATGATTTTCTGAATAACCGGAAAACCTAGAAGCACCTTTTTTAAATATATTTTCAGAATAACATGTGTTTTTTGTTCTGGCAAATTATATAATTTGGAAAATTAATTTTTTAATAAAAATCAGAAAAATCCAAAAAAAATATTTATGAAAAAAACGTAAAAAATGACGTTTTTGTTAAAAATTATCGATATTTTGAACAATTCCTTAAATAATCCTTGCAAATATCGTATTCTTTTGAAAATTCTGACTTATAATTGTATTATAATGACTAATTTTTAATTTGACGGCAACGAAATTTGGAGTTATGCTTATATCCATTATGAAGTATGTTTATTTTTTTGGTAATGGTGACGCGGATGGCGATGAGTCAATGCGCGCAGAGTTGGGTGGCAAAGGCGCAAACCTTGCACAGATGGCAAAAGCTCCTTTGAGTCTTCCTGTTCCTGCAGGTTTTACAATCACAACAGACGTATGTCAGGAATTCTATAAACTTGGACGTAAATATCCTGACGGACTTTCTGCTCAGGTTGATGAATATTTGGCTAAACTTGAGTCGGTTATGGGTAAAAAACTCGGTGACGAGAATGACCCTCTCTTGGTTTCTGTTCGTTCTGGTGCTGCAATTTCTATGCCAGGTATGATGGACACAATCCTCAACCTCGGTCTTAACGATAAAGCTGTTGAAGGTCTTGCAAAAAAGACTGGCAACGAGCGTTTCGCATGGGACGCTTACCGCCGATTCATTCAGATGTATGGCGATGTTGCAATGGGTGTTGACCACGACAACTTTGAAGCAATCATTGATGAAGTAAAAGCAAAAGCCGGTGTAAAAGAAGACACAGAGCTTACAACAGAGAATCTTAAAGAAATCGTTTCTAAGTACAAGGAAATGTACAAGAACGCTTCCACAGAGCGCAAACCTGCCGGCGAAGAATTCCCTCAGGATGACAAAAAAACAGATGTGGGGTGCTATTGGTGCCGTATTCGGTTCTTGGATGAACCCACGTGCTATCAAATACCGCAAGCTCAACAACATCAAAGAAGGTGCTTTGAAGGGAACTGCCGTAACTGTTATGGCAATGGTATTCGGTAATAAGGGCGAGACTTCTGGAACTGGTGTATGTTTCTCTCGCGACCCGTCTACTGGTGAGAACGTATTCATGGGTGAATACCTTATGAACGCACAGGGTGAGGACGTTGTTGCTGGTATCCGAACACCTCAGAAACTCTCTCAGCTTGAGCAGACAAACAAAGCAATCTACGACGAACTTTGCCAGATTCGTGAGCGACTTGAAAAGCACTATCACGACATGCAGGATATGGAGTTCACTGTTGAAGAAGGAAAACTCTTCATGCTCCAGTGCCGCAACGGTAAACGTACAGGTGCGGCTGCCGTTAAGATGGCTGTTGACATGGTTGGCGAAGGTCTTATTACAAAAGAGCAGGCTCTCTTGCGCGTTGAGCCAGAGCAGCTTAACCAGCTTCTTCTTCCACAGCTCGACAAAGACGCCGTTAAAAAGGCTACAGAAATTGCAAGTGGTTTGAACGCTTCTCCTGGAGCTGGATGCGGACAGATTGTATTTACTGCTGACGAAGCTGAGGCTTGGGCAAAAGAAGGAAAGAAAGTTCTCCTCGTTCGCAAAGAGACTTCTCCAGATGACATTGCCGGAATGGCTGTTGCACAGGGTATCCTTACTTCAACAGGTGGAAGAACATCTCACGCAGCCGTTGTTGCTCGTGGTATGGGAACTCCATGTGTTTGTGGTTGTGCGGACGTTACATTCAAAGATGCAAACACAATCGTTGTAAAAGGCAAAGAATACAAGAAAGGTGATTACCTTACAATCGACGGTGCAACTGGACGCGTATTCGAAGGTCAGGTTGCCGTAAAACCTGCTACAATTTCTGGCGATCTTGAGACTTTCCTTGGATGGGCAGACGAAGTTCGAAACGCTTCTGTTCGCACAACAGCTTCAGGAAAGACTGTAAAGGGATTTAACGTTCTTGCTAACGGTGACACACCAAAGAACGCTGAGGATGCATTCCGTTTTGGTGCAATGGGAATCGGTCTTTGCCGAACAGAGCACATGTTCTTTGACGAACCAAAACTCACTGCATTCCAGAAGATGATTGTTTCTGAGACAACTGAGGCTCGTAAAGAGAATCTTGCAAAAATCCTTCCATATCAGCAGAAGGACTTCTACGAAATTATCAAAACTATGGCTGGCCGCCCGGTAACAATCCGCTTGCTTGATCCTCCGTTGAACGAGTTCATTCAGGCTGAGACAGACGCTGCTGCTACTGCACTTGCTTCTAAACTCGGCATGGACAAAGCTGCCCTCGTTGCAAAAGTTGCAGCTCTTGATGAGCACAACCCAATGCTCGGTCATCGTGGTTGCCGTTTGGCTATCACTTATCCAGAGATTTACGAGATGCAGGTTGAAGCAATCGCTCGCGCTACAGCTCAGCTCGACAAAGAAGGTGCTAAACACGACGTTAGAATTATGATTCCAAACGTTGTTACATACAAAGAAGTTGAGCAGATTCGCGGACAGGCAGAAGCTGTAATTGCTAACGTAAACAAGGAGTGCGGAACAAACCTTAAGTTCCAGATTGGTTCTATGGTTGAATTCCCACGTACAGCTCTTTCTGCTGACAAAGTTGCTAGCGTTGCAGACTTCTTCTCATTCGGTTCTAACGACCTTACACAGACAACTCTCGGATTCAGCCGCGACGACTATGGTAAGTTCATTAATTCTTACCTTGATCAGCGCGTTCTTGAGGACGATCCATTTGCAACACTTGATCCTGATGGTCCAGGTGCACTTATGGAGATTGCTGAGGCTAAAGGACGCAGCGTAAAAGCAGACCTTCACCTCGGAATCTGTGGTGAGCATGGTGGAGACCCTGCTTCAATCGAGTTGTGCTATAAATATGGCTTGAACTACGTTTCTTGTTCACCATTCCGCGTACCGTTGGCACGTTTGGCTGGTGCACAGGCTGTAATCAAAGCAAACAAATAATCGGCATCTTTTGTCGTGGGCCGGGATTTTCTTGGCCCGAATTAAATTAGGCTTCTAAAAAATATATTTTCGCGCGGGGAAGCGTTCTTGTATAGAATGTTTTTCCGCGCGTTTTTTTTGCTCCGTTACAGAGATGCTGAAAATAGTTCAGCATGACAAATTTTTAGTTTGGAATGACGTTTCTGTAGAAAATCTACATGTCCCTTTCTATTTATCTGTCCCCATCTGCGTCAAAAAGAGCGAAAAAATTGTTGTTTCTATTGACAGAAACAATTTTATAAGTGTATATTTTTAATGTAAGATGTTTCTGTAGATAGAAACAAAAGGAGTTAAAAATATGTCACGCACAGATTCAATTTATTTTTCACTTGGTTGTGACCGTTATACGCCATTTTCTTTGGCTAGGAAAATCGGGGCGTCCGCAATTTTGGAAAGTGCCAGCTTTGCGCGTGGAAGGGAGCGATATTCGATTCTTCTTTTGGAGCCAGCTTTTCATATTGTTCAGGATGACGAAGGCGTGGCTTTTTTGATAGACGGGCGACGCTTGCCGTACAAAGGAAAAAACGAGACTGGCGAAACGATAGCTCCTGGAAGTCGCGTTCTTCACACTCCGGATATTTTGGATGCGCTCTTGTATGTGGCGGAGCAAAACGATTTGAGCAAAGTTCGTTTTGCGGACGGAAGTGAAAAAGTGAATCAGATTCCGGTTCCTGCGAGCGGGCTTGGCTATTTGAGCTATGAGTTTGCTGCAAGGTGCGACACGATAACTCTTGCGCCACAGAATGACGAACTTCATATTCCAGAAAGTGAATTTGTTGCGGGGCATATTTACGTTGTTTTCGATCATTTTACAGAAACTCTTCACATTTTTGCGCTCAACTACAATGAGCATCAGATTGATTTGGAAAAAGCCGTTGAGGATTTGAAAAAGCGTTTGAACGATATGGATTTTTCTTATCTTTCGGCGCCGGAAGAACCTTGCGAGGTTAAGACGATTACGAATCTTGAGCAGAGCGAGCGAGAATACAAAGAAAAAGTTGAGGCAATCAAAAAAGAAATCATTGCGGGAAATCTTCTGCAAGCCGTTCCGAGCCGACGCTTGCAGCTTGAATGCGAAAATTCTGCGCTTGAGATTTATAGAAGACTTCGTGCTGTAAATCCAAGTCCTTATCTTTTTTACATTGATTTTGGAGAGAGACAGCTTATTGGTTCAAGCCCTGAAAGTCTTGTGCGCGTGCGCGAAGGTGTTGCTTCTATTCGGCCGATTGCTGGAACTCGTCGCCGCGGAAAAAATTCTGGCGAGGATGAAAAATTAAAATCAGAGCTTTTGAATGATTCAAAGGAGCGGGCAGAGCACTTGATGCTCGTTGATTTGGCCCGCAACGACTTGGGCAGAGTTTGCCAGAACGGCAGCGTTGAAGTTATGCGATTTATGGAAGTCGAGATGTTCAGTCATGTAATGCACATAGTTAGCGACGTTCAGGGAAAAGTTAAAAAAGATTTTAAGCCTATTCAAGTGCTTCGTGCGGCATTTCCGGCGGGAACGGTTTCGGGCGCGCCAAAAATCAGTGCAATTCAGATTTTGAGCCGTCTTGAAAAAACTAAGCGACGCTTTTATGCCGGCGCGGTCGGATACATTCAATCTAACGGCGATTTGGATTTTTGCATCGCAATACGATGTGCGCTAAAGCAAGGAAAAGTTTGGAGTTTGCAGGCTGGCGGCGGAATCGTTTATGACAGCAATGCCGACCGCGAGTGGGAAGAAACGAACGAAAAACTCGGTGCGTTGCGCTCGGTTTTTGAGAAAACTGAATAAATCGGACTGCAAAAAAATGGGGATTTTAAGGGGCCGGCCCCTTAGGTGAAGGGGTAGCGACCAACGAAGTGGGCGCGAGGGGGAGACTTCCCCCTTCTGTATAAAATGGAGGAAAAAATGATTGCATTCATCGACAATAAAGACAGTTTTAGTTTTAATATCGTTCAGAGTTTGGAACGTGTTTCTGGCAGCGAAGTGCGGGTTTTCCGTTCGGAAGAATCGACTGTCTCTGAAATTGAAGAGGCTAAGCCGACCCACATCGTTGTTGGGCCTGGGCCTGGAAATCCAAAAGAGGCCGGAATTTCTTGCGACGTGATTCGTCATTTTGCCGGAAAACTTCCGATTCTTGGGATTTGTCTTGGACATCAGGCGATTGGCGAGGCGTTCGGGGCTAAAATTGTGGGGGCAAAATACATTCGCCACGGAATCGTAGAGGAAATTAAGACTGACGGTCGGGGAATTTTTAGGACTATCGGGCTAAAAGGCAATTTTACGCGCTATCATTCGCTTGTAATTGACGAAAGCACGCTTCCAGAGGATTTTGAAGTTACGGCTCGTGCGAAGGACGGCGACATTATGGGAATCCGCCACAAAAAATTCGTTATTGAAGGCGTTCAGTTTCATCCGGAATCGATTGCGAGCGAAAAAGGCGACGCACTTTTTAAGGGATTTTTGAATTACAGCCGAGAAAATATTTCGTCTGTTTTGATTTTGAATCAGCTAATCGACAAAAAACAGCCGTTGACTCATGAACAGGCTGCAAGTTTTATTGGCGAGCTTACAGACGGCACGATGGACGAAAAAATCGCTTCGTCAATTCTTACTGCAATGGCGGCGCGCGGGCTTCCTACTGCGGACGAAATGGCCGGGGCTGCGGGCGTAATGCTCAAAAAGAAGACAAAATTCCCGCTTGAATGTTCTGGCTTGGCAGAAATTGTTGGAACTGGCGGCGACGGAAAAGGCTCGTTCAACATTTCATCTCTTTCGGCACTCGTTGCTTCGAGCTGCGGTCAAGTGATGGCAAAGCACGGAAATCGTGCGGTCAGCTCAAAATCTGGGGCGGCAGACTTTTTTGAAGCTCTTGGCGTGAACATTATGGCTAAGCCTGAAAAAACGGCAGAACTTGTTAAAAAAACTGGCTTCGGATTTTTGATGGCTCCGGTCTATCACTCTGCAATGCGATTTGCGGCTCCAATCAGAAAGGCTCTCGGAATCAAAACGATTTTTAACGTTCTTGGCCCTCTTTTGAATCCTGCGAATGCCGAATTTGAGGTTTTGGGAGTTTATTCAAAAGAACTTCTAAAAGATTATGCTCATGCGGCAAAAACTCTTGGGGCTAAACGCGTGATGGTCGTAAATTCAGAGGACGGATACGACGAGATTTCGCCTTGTGCAAAGACTTTCGTTTATCAAATCGATGAAAAAGGCAACGAAAATCAGTACGTGATTGACCCGAAAAATTTTGGAATTGCCGATGCTGACGAAAACGAACTTTATGGCGGAAACGGAATGGATAACGCGGCTTTGGCGATGGAAGTCTTAAACGGCGGCGGAAGAAAGACAATCCGTTATGCAGTTGGCTTGAACGCCGGTGCGGTTTTGTATCTTTCTGGAAAAGCTCGCTCGTTAAAAGACGGCTATGCAATGGCACTCAATGCGATTGACAGCGGAAAGACTCTGGAAAAATTGAAGGAAATTCAAAAAATAAGCAACGAGTTGAATCCTGAGTCAAAGCTTAGCGCATAAGGGTGGCGGAGAAATTATGAGCGACATTCTTACGACGATAATTGAGAGACGGCTTTCTGACATTGAAAAGCTCGGACTGGAATTCGGTTGCAAAATTCCTAAAGAGCGTTCCCGTAAAGTTCACCCGTTTTTGAACGAAAAAGGCTTGATTCTTGAGGTAAAGCGGGCTTCTCCGAGCAAAGGCGACATTGCGCCGAATCTTGACAGCTACCAGACGGCTTTGGCTTATTCTGAGTCTGGGGCGAGGGCGATTTCTTGCCTTACCGAAAAGAATTTTTTTAAAGGTTCGCTCGAAGATTTGATGAACGTTTGCAAGGCTGTGGACGATTTTGAAAAGGCTGAAAATGATTTCCCAAAAAAATCGCCTGCAGTTTTGAGAAAAGATTTTCTTTTGTCAAAGGAAGAAATTGAGGTTTCATTTAGGGCCGGAGCTGACGCGGTTCTTTTGATTGCCCGAATTCTGACGAAAGAAACTTTTTTGGAAATGGCGGAAGAAGTGGTTCGGCTCGGACTTACAGGCTTGATTGAAGTTCGAACGGACGACGATTTGGAAAAACTTGCTTTCGTGATGGCTCACGTGGACAAAAATCATTTTGTTTGCGGAGTGAACAGCCGAGACCTTTCAACGTTCAAAATTGATTTGCTCCGGCCCGTAATGATGAAAGAAAAAATCGTTAAAATTATGGGAAGCGACGCAAGAATCATTTTTGAAAGCGGCGTTACGACTGCGGAATGCGCTGCTTCTGTTGGTTCGCTGGGCTTTGCCGGAATTTTGCTCGGCGAGGCGGCTGCAAAAAATCCTTGCATGGCAAAAGAATTTGTGCACGCGTTTGAGAACTCTAAAAAAACTGAAAACGCGAGCTTTTGGCTTGAATACGCTGAATCTTCCTGGGCGAATCGGGCTAAAAAAACTCGGCTAAAAATCTGCGGGTTTACCCGAAGCGAAGATGCCGAGTTTTCCGAGTCTCTGGGTGCGGATTTTTTGGGTTTTGTTTTTTCGGACGGATTTGCGCGAAGCGTTACGCGAGAAAATCGGCTCGAAAATTTGCTGCCGATTCTTTCCAATTTGAAAGCAAAAAAAGTTGCGGTGATTACTGAAACAGAATCTTCTGAGGCAAAAAAAGCAATCGAGTTCGTAAAAGACGGAATTTTTGATGTAATTCAGCTTCATAAAATTCAATACGAAAAAGTGAATGCAGAAATCTTGAATCTTCCGCATTATTTTGCGACAGACAATTTTGACGAATACGAAAAACTTGCCTCAAAAGGCGAAATGCGTGTTCTTCTTGATTTGCACGGAAAGAGTTCAGAAAATGCGTTTACTGAGCGGAGCAAAAAAAATATTGTTTGCGAGGTAAAATGGCTTGCCGGCGGAATTACTCCGCAAAACGCAAAAGAAATTCTTGAGCGGTTTAAAGCAGAGCTTATTGATGTTTCTGGCGGGGTGGAGAACGAAGGTCTTGTCGGCATAAAAGACGAATCAAAACTGAGAGAACTTTGTTTGGCATGTCTGGCTTGACCCTATATTTTAAAAGAGGCTCAATTTCGAGTTTGAAAAGTGGACAAAAAATCTGCTCTGGCGGTAGTGGAGGGGGAGCAAAAAAATGATTCTGAGCGTCGCGAGCGTTAGCGAGTCGGATACCTCTAAAGCTCAGCCGTCATTTTTTTGAAACGCCGCAACGGACGGCAGAGCAGATTTTTACACTGATTTAAAAACTCGACATTGAACCTACTAATTTTTGTGAGGAAATAAATGGCTTATTCTGATAATGGATTTTTTGATAATTATGGCGGAAAGTACGTTGCGGAGGTTTTGAGACGACCTTTGGACGAGTTGGAAGTCGCTTTTAAGGAAGCGATGAATGACAAGGATTTTTTGGACGAACTTGAAGTGATTCGTCGTGACTACATTGGGCGTGAAACCCCGCTTTATTTTGCGCCAACGGCAACAAAATTGCTCGGCGGTGCGCAGATTTACATCAAACTTGAAGGACTTGCGAACACTGGCGCGCACAAAATCAACAACGCAATCGGACAGTGCCTGCTTGCAAAGCGAATGGGCAAAAAGCGAATCATTGCCGAAACAGGGGCTGGCCAGCACGGTCTTGCGACTGCGGCGGCATGTGCAAAACTCGGTCTTGATTGTACGATTTACATGGGTGAAGTTGACGTTCGCCGTCAGCAGCCGAATGTTGCCGCAATGGAGTTGTACGGGGCCAAAGTTCATCCTGTTACGAGCGGAAGCCGCACTTTAAAAGATGCCGTAAACGAGGCGATGCGTGACTGGGCTGCAAATCCCGACACAACGCATTATGTTTTGGGAAGTGCCCTTGGGCCGGCTCCGTTCCCGGACATTGTGCGCGAGTTTCAGAGCGTTATTGGCCGCGAAGTAAAAAAACAGGCAGAGGAAAGAGGAATAAAAATCGGGGCGATGGTTGCCTGTGTTGGAGGCGGCTCTAATTCAATCGGATTTTTTGAGCCGTTCATAAATCAGAAAGAGCCGCGCTTAATCGGTGCGGAGGCCGGCGGAATTGGCCCGAACGTGGGCGAGAACGCAAGCCGAATGACAGGAAAGGCTGCCCGCGACGGAATTTTGCAAGGTTACAAAAGCCGATTCTTGCTTGATGAAGACGGACAGGCTCTTCCGACTCGTTCGATTTCTGCGGGACTTGATTATTGCGGAATCGGTCCGCAGCTTGCGAGCCTCGGAAAAAGCGGGCGAGTGGAGTTCACTTCGATTTTGGACAAAGAGGCTCTGGAAGCGGTTAAGTTTTTTGCACGGAACGAAGGAATCTTGTTCGCGCTAGAATCTGCTCACGCCGGGGCTGCGGCAATGAAAATCGCGAAAGAACTTCCGAGCGACCAGGCGATTATCATCAATATGAGTGGACGCGGTGACAAGGACGTTTTTATTACGAGTCCGGTTTTCCGTCCGAATGAGTGGCTTGATTTCTTGCATTCGGAAATTGAACGTTTGGAAAGCAAAAAAGACATTCACGATGCAAAGTCGATGAAAATCTAGAAAGCAGCCACTTTAAGAAACAGGAGAAAATTATGCAGAAAATAAAACTTATGAGTCATCTCGTTGCGGGCTATCCTTCTGAAGAAAGTGCCCTGACTGTTGCTCGTTCACTCGTAAAGGGCGGCGCGGATATTTTGGAGATTCAGCTTCCTTTTTCAGACCCAAGTGCCGACGGCCCTGCGATTCAGACGGCCTGCACAAAAGTTTTGGAGCGTGGCTACCGAACTTCTGACGGTCTTTCGTTTATTGCGAAGATTCATTCTGAATTCCCTGACGTTCCGATTTATTTGATGAGTTACGGAAGTTTGATTTACACGCCAGGAGTTGAGAACTTTTGCAAAAAGGCGGCAGAGGCTGGCGTAAAAGGAATGATAATCCCTGATTTGCCTTTTGATTTTGATGAAGGTTTGACAGAGGCTTGCAAAAAAAATGGCATGATAAATATCCCCGTTGCGGCTCCGTCAATGGCCCCGGAACGACTTTATAAAATGGCTCATGCGGGCTTTCCGTACATTTACGCGGCTCTCCGCGTGGGAATCACTGGTACGGACACAAAAATCGGCGAAGACACGCTTTCGTTCCTAAAAAGAGTGAGCGAAGGCGGAAGCAAGATTTACGGAGGTTTTGGCATTTCGAACGGCGAACAGGCAAAGGCACTCGCTTCGTCCGTTGAGGCGATTGTTGCTGGTTCTGTTTTTGTCCGCATTATTGCAGAAAATCAGCACGAGCCAGAAAAAATGGCGTCGTTGATAGAAGCTAAGGCAAGGGAACTTGTTGGAGGGGAGTTGTAATTTTGACACAGATGAACACGGATAGATACAGATAGGACACAGATAAATTTAAAGATGAAAATTGCGCTTCGGCTTCGCTCAGCGACCGTTACTCATTGTCTGTGGTGGTTGAGCGGAGTCGAAACCGCAACCATCACAACCGCGAGGAAAACAGCTTGCCACTGTCCACCAAAAACGTTTGTAAACTGCCTTGCAAAGCTCAAAGCCAAATACGCGAGGTGGTCTGCGAATGTGCAAGTTGCCCCGACCTCCCCAAAGTTGCGAGCGAGGCGTGAGCAACAAAACTGCCTCTCCGAGTCGCCGCCGTGCTTGTCGCGGCGACTCGGAAACACCTGCAAAGAGTCCCACCCACACTGTAGTTTTCGCTAGAAAACTACGGGGAAACGCACAAGTCTAACCTTCTGTCAGAAAAAAAACTCTTGCGTTTCCTTAAAGTAGTTTTAGAATAAATTCTTGTATAACCAACATAATTCCGACATTTTTTCTTGCTGCTACAGGGGTGTTGGAAATCAAAAAAGGAGGAATTTATTTTGAAAAAATCTGTTATTTGCTTTGCATTGGGAGCAGTTGCTATGCTCGGAATTGGCTGCAACGAGAAAAAAAATGTGCAGGCCGAAAAGTCAGAAGTTCAAAAAATCATTGAACAGGCAGAAAGCATGAGTTTTGACGAGCTTTGCAAAAAAGCTATTGAAGAATCAAAATCTGCAACAATCAAGGGAATCGGAAACTCTAGCCGCGGAAAAACAGCCGGAGCCGCATTCATCGACTATCTAAAATCTTTGGACCCGTCTTACGGCGGAACAATCGAGTGGTCTCAGCCTAAGAACAACTCAATATTTACGACGCTCACAGTTGACTACAAATCTTCGAAGCCTGAATATTTTATGACATTGATTCAGGACGGAAATCAGATTCAGTCAAAAATGATGGACACAGGAATCCTTCGAACGTTCATTCCAAAAGAGTGGGCGGAAGCAAACAAACTTGAAAAGAAAGATTATCCTGAGCTTCTTTCGCTTCAGACGTTGAATAAAGTCTTTATGTTCAACAACGGAAACGGAACTGATTTTACGAACTGCTGGGATTTTGTTGCGGAAGGAAAATCCGGAATGTACATGGACGTAAACTCAGAGCTTGTAGGAAAAAACTTCCTTTACATGCTTTCTTCTGACAAATATTCAACATGGCTCAAAAACGCTTTTGACGCACTTGACGAGTCAAAAAAATCATATTTCAAGCCAATCATCGAAGAATGCGCTACCGTTGCAAAAAATTACGGAATTGAAGGCGAGAACGCAAAATACGGTCTTGCGTGGGCAAAATTGTGGGTTCAGAATTACAACGCAATGACTGACGACGGACCGATTTGCACCGAGCTCGTAACAAAATCTGCTGCAGGTGAATTCGCACTCATCGTTTATTCAAAGCTCCGCTCGGTTTCAGAAACTGCCGAAGCCTCTGTAAACAACATCACCGTAGCGGCTTACAAAGACGGATACAAAGGAATCGGCGGATACGGATATTGTCACTACCTCGAAGTTATGGATTCTTCTCCGTACCCTTGGACGGCCTGTGCGTTCATCTCTTTCATGGTCACAAAACTTGACGGATTCTCCGCGTGGGGAAAAGACATGGGCGGATATTCAGCAAACCCGGTTCTTGCCGCAGAAAACGAAGCAAAATACAACCACAGCAAAGCCGGCGGTGAGGAATTCCCTGCAAAGAATGACCGCGGATTTGAATGGTGGTCAAGCGAAAATGGTGGTGCACTCGTAATCGAGGATCCAAAATACTGCTCAGAAGTTTCTATTGAGCTTGGCGACTGGATTGATTCACTCCGAGGCGGACGCTAGTTAAAACTTTTTGAATCTAACGGACGCGGTTTATTTGTTTTGCCGCGTCCTTTTTTATTTGAGAGTTTCTTTAAAAAGTAAAATTTTTTGAAGTTTATTAAAAAATTATGAAGGAAAATATATGGCTCAAAATACAGTTACTGTAAGACCATATTTGTCGCCTCTTCGAATGAACCGCCTAAAAACGTTCTTCGAAAAGCCCCAGAATGTGATTTTACTTTTATTTGGAATCGTTCTTTCCATCTCAACAATCGCGCCAATCATTTACCTTGCAAAAGACACCGTTGCGGTTCATGCGGGCACGATAGATTCCGTTCGCACAGGTCTAAAGGAAGGTCAGTACACTCTTTACAACTGGATTGATATTTTTACGGGCAAGCTTGCAAAAATCAACTTGTGGCTTCCGCTTTTGAATACCGTAATCCTCGCCGTTTTAACGTGTTTGATTTCGATTTTTTACGGCGGAGTTTTTGCATATCTCGTTACGCGAACAAATTTAAAATTCAAGCAGTATCTAAGCTCGATTTTTATTTTTCCATACATCATGCCGCAGTGGACGCTTGCCATGGTCTGGCGAAACGCGTTCAACTCGAATGCCGTAACGCACGGCTCGGACGGTCTTTTGGCTTCGCTTTTTGGAATTCACATGCCGATTTGGTGGTGCCAGGGACTTTTTCCCAGCGCAATTGTTCTTGGGCTACATTATGCGCCGTTCGCCTACATTTTGATTGGCGGAATCTTCCGCAACATGGACGCGAACCTTGAAGAAGCCGCTACGATTCTTGACACTCCAAAATGGAAAAGCTTTTTTTGCGTAACGCTTCCTCTAGTTCGGCCAGCGATTCTTTCTACAATCCTTCTCGTTTTTGGAAGCGCGATGGGAAGCTATCCTGTTCCTCATTATCTGGGGCTTGCGACGCTTTCCACAAAATACGTGGCTTTAAGTTCTTCCCGTGCGGGCGAAGCCAGCATCATTGCAATCATAATGATGATTTTTGGCGTGGCAATTCTCCTGTTGAATCAGGGAAGCACTTCGAGCCGAAAAAATTACACCACCGTAACCGGAAAATCTGGTCAGATTTCAAAAGCGAATCTCGGAACTTACGGAAAATACCTCGTGGCATTGATTTTCATTATCTTTACGCTGTTCACGAGCATTTACCCGATTATCTCGTTTGCAATCGAAACGTTCCTGCCGAATCCTGGCGACTACAGCTTCCTAAAAACCGGCGATTTCTCGCTGCTCACCACAAAATGGTGGGCAACTAGCGACACGCAGGGCGAATATGGACTTTTTGGACAGCTTGGTATGCTTTACAACAAGCAGATTTGGAAGGCATTCGCAGGTCAGCTTTACGTCGCGCTTATCTGTTCGCTGTTTGCGGGAACAATCGGAACACTTGTAGGCTACGCAGTGAGCAAAAACAGGCGGAGCCGTGCCGCGGCTTACGTTAACTCGGTTGCCTTCTTGCCGTACTTAATGCCGTCGCTTTCTGTGGGAGTCGCTTTCCTTATTTTTGGAAAAACTCTCTCAATCGGAGGTTCGTTCCTTATTTTGATGATTACTGGAACTGTAAAATACATTCCGTTTGCAAGCCGGGCATCTCTAAATTCAATGCTTCAAATTTCAGGCGAAATCGAAGAGGCTGCGATTATTCAGGACATTCCGTGGACAAAGCGAATGTTCGGAATAATCATTCCGATTCAAAAAAGTACGATTATTTCAAGCTTCCTGTTGCCGTTTATGACTTGTCTCAGGGAACTTACGCTTTTCATGCTACTGTGCGATCAGTTCAAGATTATGACAACCGCAATGGACTATTTTGACGAAATGGGACTTTACGCGTTCTCAAGCGGAATGAACCTTATCCTTATCGTTACGATTCTTATTTTCAATGCTCTTATTAATAAACTCACAGGAGCCAGCATTGACAAAGGTGTAGGAGGAAAATAATGCCACAAATAAAACTTACGAATGTTACGAAACGCTGGGGAAAATTCTACGGCGTAGATAGATTGAATCTTTTGATTGACGACAATGCCTTCGTCACTTTGCTTGGACCTTCCGGTTGCGGAAAAACGACCACGCTCCGAATGATTGCAGGGCTTGAGACTCCGACTTCCGGCAGAATCGAAATAGGCGACCGTGTTGTTTACGACAGCGAACTTGGAATCAACGTGCCGCCGAACAAACGAAAAGTGGGATTCTTGTTCCAAAATTACGCACTTTGGCCGAATATGACGGTTTATAAGAATATTGCTTTTGGTCTGAGCAATATAAAAGAGGAACTTCCTGTTTACAATTGGGAACTCAAAATCAATTCAAAAATCTATGAGATTTTGCAGAACCCTTCAAAAATCATTTCGGTAATCGATGAATGCAAGGACAAAAATGAAAAAATTGATGAAGAAAAAGTTTTGATGAAATTAATTGACACTTTTGAAATCTCAATGTTCACTGCAAAGAAGATTTTTGCTTACTCGTTCCACAAACAGCCGGATTATCAGGCGCGCGCAAAGGAGATTTCTGCAAAATTAAAAGAAAAAAATGATTCGATTGTGAGCCAGTCAAAAAACGATGGAATTTCTTTTTCGAAGGATTTCCAGATTTTGCAGGCTGAAAAACCGCTTGTAAAAGAACGCAAACTTACCGACGAAGAAATTGACCTTGCCGTTCGAAAGGTTTCCCGCGTCGTAAAAATCGGAATGTTCATGGACAGATATCCTGCGGAACTTTCGGGCGGTCAGCAGCAGCGCGTGGCGATTGCGAGAACTCTTGCCCCTGAGCCGAGCGTTCTTTTTATGGACGAGCCTCTTTCTAACCTTGACGCAAAACTTCGTCTGGAAATGCGTTATGAATTACAGAGACTTCATATTGAAACTGGAAGCACGTTCGTTTATGTTACGCATGACCAAATGGAAGCGATGACACTCGCAACAAAAATCTGTCTTATAAACAACGGCGTTTTGCAGCAGTATGAGCCTCCGCTCACGGTTTACAATCGTCCGAACAATCTTTTTGTAGCGGATTTTGTGGGCAATCCTTCCATAAATTTTATTGACGCGCAGGGCGAGCAGATTGCGAACGGGGAATTGAAGCTAAAAATCTTTGATGATTTTGAAGTTTCTTTTGTTCCAGAAAGCGGTTTTAACCTTGACTCGTGGTACAAAGACCGGGATTTGCAGATTCATAACAAAGAAGAAAATGAAAAACTTTACTCTCTCGAACACGGATATGTTGAAAAAGCCAACAAGGATGAAGTTTTTAAATATCCGGTTGCAAAGATTTCTGACGAGCAGGGCTTTGCCGAAAAAGAAGAATCGCTTCCGAAGAACGGTGATTTTGTTTTGGGCGTTCGTCCTGAATTCTTGCAGATTGCCGAAAACGGAATGTTCAATGCGGAGATTTGCGGTGCCATGCCGACGGGTCTTGAGTCCACAATCAAACTGAAAGTAAAGGACTTTTTGCTTACCAGTGTTGTGTTTGGCGGTGTTACGTTTGAAATTGGTTCTACTCACGGAATCAATTTTGCCAGCAACAACATTCTGCTTTTTGACCGAAAAACTGGTCGTAGAATAACCAGCGGTTCTATAAAGGCCTAATATCGAGTTTTTTAATCAGCTTAAAAAATGCGTCCACTACCAGAAAAGCGCGTCTTTTTTGTCATGGCTGAAGGTAATAGGAATCCGACTGCAAAAAACAATACCGTGGTTGAGCATAGGCGAAACCACGGTATTGTTAACTGGTAAATGTAAAAAAAAATTGTTTGTACGACCGCAAAAAAAGTTTTTGTTCAGTATAGAAAAATTATTAACGCCGCAAAGTGGCGCACCTTGCAAACATTTCTCCAAAGCCGTTTTTTAACAACTTTTCATATCTGCGTCAAAAATCTAAAAAAAAATCTCTAAAAAGTCTAAAAAAACAACTGAAAATCAGAAAATATTTCGTTATAATACTAATTATTATTAGGACTGCAAAAATTTTACTTCTCAAAACTTTTGGAAGATACGCGCGGCCTATAATTTATTTATGAAAGTTTTTTTAGCCAACGGAAAACAAAAGTGGCTGTTTTTCGTCTCTTTTGTTTTTGATTTTTAATATTTCCTCATTTGCTCAAAATCGTCTTACAAGCGTTGTGTCAAAGGCGGATTTTTCTGTCCAGGCTGTGGCTTGGGGGCACACTTTTGCGGGGCGCAATTATATCGCCGCGGGGTGTGGAAGTTCTGTTGAGCTTTGGAATGCTGACACGAACAAAAAAGAAAAAGTTTTTCTCCACGAAACAGGCAAAAACGAAAATGCTCCGTACCGAGTGGCAAATGTGCTTTCTCTTCAATTCAGCAGCGACGGAAAATATCTTTTGAGCCTTTGGAGCGACGGAATTGCACAGGTGAACGCGATTCTTTGCGACGGCGAGGGCGAAGAAAACGATGAATTGGCTCAACGGCCCGCTTTAATCCGCTGGGCGGACAATAAAAACGACGGTGCGCAGGAATCTGACTCAAAAATGGAAGCCGTAACATTCGCCGGGCACAGCTTTAAAATCATCGTGCCGCTGGACGGAAAAAATCTTTACGAAAGTTTTGAGCTTCTTGTAACAAAAGAACGACTGATTTCAAAACGGCTCGAATTCAATTCAAAAATTTGGGCGTTGAGTTCAAGTTCCGACGGAAAATGGATTTTGGCCGCTGAGTCAGACGAAAAAGCGAGTTTGGTGAATACCGAAAATTGGCAGATTGAGAAAACTTTTTTGATTTCAAAGTCTGCTGGAATCAAACCTGTGCTGAATTCTGACGGAAAACGCATTTTGTGTGCCGACGAAAACGGAAAATTAAAGATTCTTGAAATTCATTCCGGGGCGGTCGTGGACATTTTGGATTCTGACACGTTCGTGAATTCAGCGAATTTTTCTCCAGACGGAAATCTCGTGGCAAGTGCCACAAAAAACGGAACAGTAAAAATTTTTAACGCAGCGAATGGCAAACTTTTGCGTGTCATCGCCCTTAATTCAAATGACGTTGCAAAAGACGTGGTTTTTAGCAATGACGGTCGGTTTGTTCTTGCGGGAACACAAAACGGATTTTTGTACAAATTCGATTTGACCGAAAAAAAATCGGAAAACAAAACACTTACCGACGACAGCTATTTAATAGAAGAAAATAGTGATTCTGCTCTTAAAGCAGATAAATCAAAATCGGAGGACGACGAAAAAATCGTTTACGTTTACAAAAAAAATCCTTCGGAAGACGGCTTGAATCATCTTGCATTTGCTTTTGGCTACGAAAATCTTCCAAAGAATTATTACATCGGAATCGAAAGTTTGCAGGTGAGCTACCGAAACTTTTCAAAAATGCCGTTTTACTTTGGCGGAAGCGCTTCGCTGGGACTTGGAATCCCCGGAAGCGATTTCCCGTACAAATATTATTCTGGGGGCGAAAAAGTGAACGACCCTTACGAATACGTGCTTGATGCGGCTGGATTGGGCGGGGCCGTCTGGTATTTGCCGCAGTACGATTTGCAGCTTTTTTGCGAACTTGCCCTGGGCTTGAATTTTCGGCTGCTCTACAACAACAGCATTGAAAACAGCAGTTTTGGAAAAATCTACGCAGGCTTGTTCAGCGAGTTTGACGTTGGCGTGCAGTGGAAAATGTTCAGAATTTGGGGCGGCGTGATTTACGACAGCAATCTTGAACTTTTGGGCAACATTCACGTAGGCTTTACGATACCGTTTGGCAACTGAAAGTACGCGAGATTCTGAAAGTTGGGGCAGAATGACTCACGCGGACTATTCGGAAAGTGTGCGAATGTTTTTCAGCTTTGCAGAAAGATTCTGTAAGGCTTTCTGAAAGATTCTGCAAGGCTTGTGGAAAGATTCTGTAAGGCTTACGGAATGATTGAACAAGGCTTCTTGGAATATTATTCAAAGATTGCGGAACATTATGGGACTGTCCAATATGTTTGTTGCACAGTCTCATTCCGGATTTGAGAAATGTCATTCCGAATTTGGCGAGTGACATTCCGAATCAGAGTGATGTCATTCCGAACTTGGCGAGTGACATTTCGAATCAGAGCGGTGTCATTCCGAACTTGTTTCGGAATCTTTATTTGTTTGAAATTATTTGGAGAAAAATTAAGATGAAAGCAAGTTTTGCTAAAATCACTTTATTTTTAATCGCAATTTTATATCTCGCTTCCTGCGGCAATTCCCTCGACGATATGCTCGACAATTACAATAAAAATTTCTCTGGCGGTGGTTCAGAAGTGAGCAAAAGCGAAATTGAGCCTGTTATTGACGAAAAAGAACTTTTGCTTGATTCCTACGTTGTAAGCCAGATTGCGACGCTAAACCTTGCGGCTCCCTATTCTTTTTCTGACTACAAGTGGGTTGTGCAGGACGCAGATACACTTGAGACAATCGAAGTGAACACTGATTTTGACACGACAGATTCAACACGAAAATTCATACTCTATATTCCGACTTCTAATCTAAAAGCCCAAAAAAGCTATAGACTTTGCTTAAATTTGAATGACGGCGAGTACACGGATGCGGCGACTCTTGCTGTATACAATGATTATTTTTTTAATACTGGAATAGTTACAATTCCTCCGACAATTGCCTCTTCCGTTTCTTCAAGCGCGATGCGCTCAATTCTTCCAGATTCTTCTATATGTAATGCTTCAAATTACAAAATAAAGGCCTATGCGAAGAATAAAATTTATGATTCTAAATCCAAATTTTTAGACTTTAGAACTTCGGATATATTTGCAGATTTGAATTCAAATACCGGTTACTTAACGTTTAACGAACGAGGCTATTGGGATATTACTTTGTTTTTTATTCCAAATGATACGACTGTTCGTGGGCAGAATAAAGAAAATTCAGAAAATGATGATGATTATTTAAAGTATTTAATGAAAATCGCTTCGTTGAGTGCCATTTCTACAATAGATAATCGTTATGAAAGCAAAGAAGTTTCTTTTAAATTGCTGCCTGTTTCTGGAGGGGAAAACTCCGGTTCCGCTGAACTTATGCTTTATGCAAACGGATGGACTCCAGATTCTGCTACGGAGAGTTTTTCAGCAAAAATCTTAACGAGTTCTGATTCTACAGATGCTGCTGTGCTTGGTGCGGAACAGCCACTTGTGCTTGTAACAGATTCTGCTTCTGCTGCAAGCATAACATTTACAGATTTACCAACTGGCACACACAGATTTGTGCTTTCTGGAACATACAACAATGGAACGGATGAAGTCACTTGCGAATGGTCAGACTCAATTGTAATTGTCGCGGGGCAAACCACAAAAAAAACGATAGGGATACCGCGTTTTATAAACAGAAGTGGAACTTAAAGGAGGAGCGTGGAATTGGAGATTAAGAAGTAAGAATCTGTCGTTGGATATTACGCTGGCACTGCCAGCATAATTAACGTGAAAATAAATAAAAAGGAATATAGGAGTAATTATGAAAAAAATTACAAAATTTTCAGCACTTGCTGTGTTGGGTGCAATGTTCTTTGCAGCTTGCTCGAACATTACAGACGGAGAAGTTGAAGGTATAAACGCTTCTACAGCAGAAGAAGGCACGCTTTCAATTTCTATCACATCTTCTTCAAATTTGATTGACTTCAAAAATGAAAATTCCCGAACTATTTTGCCAAATGCAAAGAAAGCAGACGACTTTGATTTCTATTTGGCAATTCAAGACGCTGCAAATCCAAACAGCGGATACACAAGTGTAAAAAAAGTTAACGTAACCCAAGATGAAACCGACAGCAAAAAAGGTGTTGTTTCTGTTACGCTTTCAAAAGCGAATTACAACTTTAAACTTTATGCCGTAAAAAAGACAGATGCCGCAACTTTGGGCGACGAAACAACTGACGGTGAAGTAAGTGCAATTGCCTGCCTTGTAGGTTATGCATCGGCAGACTTGCGTTACGGCGAAAGTGCAGCGTTCCATCTACGGGCAGACGGGCTTACAACAAAAGGTGGAGCAGAGTTGAGCCTTTATCAGGAGGGGGAGTGGGTTGCACTTACAGATGATTACACAATCAACGGAAAACTCGTATATCTTAATACTACGAGTGATGGTTCAATAACTCACAATGAAGGTGACACCGTTGAAACTACATCTGAAGACATTGAAGTCGCAAACTTTTCAGCTTCTGATCCGTCTTCTGCAAACTATACTTGTTCAGACATCGCTCCTGGAACATATAACTTTGTTCTTTCGTTCACTCAAGTTTCTGACACTTCAAAAGTTTTTGAATGGAGCGACACAATCGTTATTTTGCCAGGCGAAACAACAACAAGAACAATTGGTATTCCATGCGTAATTAATACAATTCCTGAGGCCCCAACAGACTTTAAGGTTGGATACATTGACAATTCAGTTGTTGCAAAAGACGTTGGCTATTACGACGCAGAATTTGTATGGACTGATGCTAGTAAGAACGAAAAGAACTTTCAGATTGAATGGCTCAAAGTTCCTGCTGGACTTGCAAAAGCTGATGTTATAACTCCAACTTCTGATGATGAATGGAAAACTCTCCTTGAAAAGTCTACTGCTGCCGATTCTGCAACTGAAACTGTAGTTTACGGTTATGACGCAAATGGTTCTGGAAACGCATTTGTAGGCGATGTAGACGTTTATAAATCAGGTTCTCTTGGACGCAATCAGCAAACTGCAACTTTCAAGGCCGCTTACGGATGCCGTTACATTGCCCGTATTCGTTCTTTGAACAACGTTGGTGAATCTGAATGGGTTTATGCAACTGTTGATGAAAACATTGAAGCCAACGCTGAAACCGGAGCGTCTGCAGCAAAAGGCTTTGCTTCAAAATTGATTAACCGCTACAAAATTGTTTACACTCTTGGAAAAGGTCAGTTTGTAAAAGATGACGGCAATGGAAATGACGTTAAAGATACAAGCATTGCCACTGTATATTTTGAAAGTGAAGACAGTTCGTATACTCCAGCAGATACTGCATCCGAAACTGCAGAATCTGGTAAAATTGCAATAATGCAGCCAGACGGAAAAACAGAATTTAATTCTGGCTACCTTGTAGATGGAACGTATGGTAGTACAACAACTCCACTTTTGAAGAATGGCTCTATGCCATGGCAGAACTGGAGTTTGGACGGTTCTACTTCTTATGGCAGCCAGTTCTACGGCGGTTCAGAAAACCTTTTCCTTACAGCAATGTACACTCTTGGTACAGTTGAAATCATAGACTTTAACGATTACATTATCGAACTTACAGCTGACAAAACCTTTACAACATCTGCAAGTGCTGATTCTACAGAAATGGTTGGCAAGTCAATTACTTATTCTGTAGCAGATTTAACAGCGGATACAAATGAATGGACGTTGAAATCTAAGAAATCTAACTACAAATATGATTCTGTAGACTTTACGATTAAGTCTACAAAAGCTGATGCGCCTTCAGGTGAAACACACAATGCGACAACAACAGACAGTGGTGTTACATGGACGCTCCCAATTCCTGTAAAATCACTTGCTCCAGGACTCTATCAGGTAACAATTAGAGCTCATAGTGCTGTTAAGAGCGATTATGCATTCACAGAAACTGTAATTCTTAACATTACCGACTAACCCCTAGCTCCCTAACGGCTGCCCTAATCGGCAGCCGTTTTTTTTGCCATGATGGACAAAAAGTCAAATCTGTCTAGATGTGTGATAAATTAATCTAAAAATCAGAAGATTCAGAGTGACCAAAAACTTAATTCTATAACGTTATTTTGAGTCTGCTTCTGAATCTTTGCGTAGACTTTGCTCGGCAAACGTGGATGCTGAATCGAGTTCAGCATGACCGACAAGGTTTGTGCGGCCGCCCCGTACAGTCAGGCATCACACACCGTCCTAAGGTGGACCTAAGTCAATATAGTGACACAGAAAATGCTAGTTTAAGCTGCAAGTTCCGTAAAAAAAGTTCCAAATCCAAACGGAAAGAAAGGTTGTCTGGCTCATCAAAATACGATAGATTCGATAAAACCTAGAAATCCTAGGGAGCCAAAATACAAGACAGAACCATTTTATAAAGATAAAGATGTTTATAGAACAACTTGCGACGAAATTGAATTATATTGGGAGCAATATAAATAATGAAAGAAGAGCTATATAAAAGTGTAAAATCTTTGCATGATTGTAATGTAGAAAAAATCGAAATAAAGCAAGTCGCTTTTTCAAAAGATTGTCCGATTGATTATCCTAAAGATTGTTTTGAAATAGAAATCAAAATAGTAAAATCTGAAGATATTCAATCAAAGAATTGGATTGTTTTTCATTTCTCGGATGTTGAAGAATTTTCCATAAAAAAAACACCGATATGGGAGTGGCTGATATATGACTGCGATGTAATATTTGAGGACGGTTTTTATATTTTTACAATTGACGATTATATAAAAATTATCTGTTCTAAAATTGAATATTTTGCAGAATCAAAATGATTGTTTTGATTGGATTCAGCAGAACAAAAAATTGTCTTGTGAGATTACTAAAATACATCAGGCTGGTAAAGTGAATAAAAATGGCTTACCAGTAACGAGAGAATCTAAAGCAATTGAGGATATTATGACTTCTCCAAAATATAATGAAAATCCGGTTCCAGTTTATTTTTGGCCATATAATAAGCCAGGAATGGAACCAATAATTTATGATTAATAATGACAAGGAGTAATTTTATGGGTAGACAATTTGGTTTTATAATGGATGAAAACGATGAGAAAGCTTTTTTTGACTTTGTTAAGCAAAATAATTCTTTTTATGATAATGATAATCGCTATGGTGCAAGAGAAATTAATGAGTTCCCGCTTGAAAAATGGTCCTCATTGTATATTTATAATAAACAGTTTGGAGATTTAGTTTTACAAAAAAAATTATGGGAAATACTGGATAGATTATTTTTATTCTCCAGTGATTGAATTTCTCCATACTTGGGTTATGGACAATGAACAAAGAATAACCAGAGGCAGACTATGGGTAGAAATGAAGTTCTGGAATGAAAATGAAGAGTTTGTGCAGGTTTATTTGGATTTATACCTATTCCAGGAAGTTCTATAATAGGCGGTTTTATCGGAGGTGGTATCTCTGGTTTTTATGTAAATACTAAACTCAATGAACTGTTTGATGATTTAGGCTGGTAAGATTGTAAAATGAAAAAACATTATTTTAATATATTTCGTAAAGTAAAACTCTTTTTTTCTTTCATTGTTTCTGTCGCAGCTGTTGTAAGCATAGATGTTTTGGATAAAAAAACAGTATCGTTTGTTTCTTTGTTTTTCTACGTTTTCTTCCTAGTGGGAGGCATTGCATTATTGTATGAAAAAAACTATTACTATGGGGATGAAATAATAGATACTCCTAAGTTCTTTAGAAAACGCATAAGAAAATTTTCTCAAATAATTGCAATAGAAAAAGGATATGATAGAACTGTGTATATACACTTTCTTCCAAATAAAACTATGAAACCTATTTATTCGGGTAAAACTGTTATAGAATATGCCTTTCAAAAAAAAGAGTTGATAGAGATGATAAAAAAAATAGTTCTTTATAATCCAAATGTTAAATTTATAAAAAACAAGGTGATAGTTTTGAGAGAAGATTTTATAAAAGAATTATAATTCACATATGCCACATTTTCCAAAACGTGGCATATGTGAATATCCTTTGATAGAACGACGGTTATAATTACGGACTACGCGTGGGGCTACTACCGCGACAGCTCAAAGAAGGGCGTGCGCGAGTCCAAGCGGTACCGCCGTGTCTACGCCTGGTACGAGTATTGAATTTCCGCCAATTTGGAATGATTGGATTGAGGAATATGCTTCTAACGCAAGGATTGTAAAATGATAATAGATTCGGATGATTTTATTGTCTATGCTATATATAATGGTGATGCCAATTATTATATTACATTTAAAGAACTTTGGTATTTGGATTATAGGAAACTGAGAGATGCCACCATCATAAAAATGACTGAACTGGCATTAAAAGGTGATAAATATGCAAAGAATTGGAAAGGGTGGCAAATTGGTGAAGTAAACGAAATTCGAAGAGATACATTCGAGATGACTGATGCGCAAATACCAATTTTTATCAAAAGAATAGAAAATGATATTTTTTCAGTTGATTTTTTAAAAGAAATATATGAGGACGAAGATAATCAAGATTATCTTCCGAGCTTATATGTTGATTTTGATAACCATATATTTTATTCAATATATCGAGAACCAGCCTCTTTTGAGGACTATGTACCTGATGGATGGATTTCAGAATATAAAGATTTTTACTATTTAATTCCTGATGAAGAAAAGTATTGGATAAGAAAAGAAAATGATAAGAAAACTGGAATCTTATATGGAAGAATGTAATTTTAATCAAATAAGAGCAATATTTGATGAAGAGAGCGTTCGTGTGTATCAGGCGTACAACGACAAAATTGCGGACGAGGCGTTAAGGCGTGGAACATTCGGCAGCAATTTTAGTACAAAAAGAATGACTAAAAAGAATTTTCCTTCCTCAAAAAAAATCGCGATTTGTCGTAAAAACCAAACATCGGAAAATTCATAATTCTCGTAGACTTAAAACTCGACATATAAAATATTTAGTCTTAAAATAGTGTTGTTGATTATACTCACACTATAATCAAGGAGGATTTTAATGAAAAAAATACTTGCGGCATCAATGGCTGCATTACTTTCGGCAGGACTCCTGCTTTCTTGTAACGAAAAAAAGAACGGTTCATCATCAGGTGCTGCCGCAGAGGTTGAATATCCAAAAAAAGGAATAACAATGATTTGTCCGTGGGGTGCTGGCGGCGGAACTGATGCTGTTCTTCGTGCACTCTGCTCAACAGCGGAAAAATATCTCGGACAGACAATCACTGTAGAAAATAAAACTGGTGGTGCTGGTGCAATCGGTCATGCTGCAATCAAAGACGCAAAAAATGACGGTTACACAGTCGGAATGATTACGTTTGAACTTAACTCTCTCCCACAGCAGGGATTGATTGACTTTAACTATTCTGATTACGACCCGCTTATCCGTGTTAACGCTGATGCTGCAACTCTCACTGTAAAAGCTGACGCCCCATACAACACCGTTGCAGAATTCGTTGAATATTGCAAAGCTCATCCAGGCGAAGTTTCAATCGGAAACTCTGCTCCAGGTTCGGTATGGCACATTGGCGCAGGTCTTCTTGCAGACAAAACAGGCATTGATGTAAAACATGTTGCATTTGAAGGTGCTGCAGGCGCAGTTACTGCTGTTGCCGGCGGACACATTGAGGCTGTTGCAGTTTCTATTGCCGAGGTAAAATCTCAGCTTGATGCAGGAAACGTAAAAGTTCTTGGTGTAATGGACTCAAAACGCCCGGAGGGCTATCCGGATATTCCTACATTCAGCGAGCAGGGATTCGACATTGAATACTACACATGGCGTGGTCTTGCCCTTCCAAAGGGTGTTGATCCTGCTAAAAAAGCTGTTTTGGTTGATGCGTTCACAAAGGCAGAGAATGACCCAGACTTTATTGCAAAGGCAAAGAGTCTTAACCTCACTCTTGCATACCAGAATCCTGATGAATTCGCATCGTTCCTTAAGAGCAACTTTGAGGACGTAACAGCTACGATGAAATCAATCGGTTTGACAGAATAGGTTTAACTTCCTAAAGCTGTTAAATTTTGTTGGTAAAACCACTGTCAAGGTTTCTACCTTTTTCAGTGGTTTTTTTGTATCTATTTTTAATTGGAAAAATATGAAAAAAGCAAATATCATTGCTTCTATAATCGGAATGGGAATTTCGGGCTTTGCTTTTGGCTACACATTTACATTTAAAAAATTCAAAAATGTTCCTGTCGGTCCAGAATTCTTTCCTCGGGCACTTGCAGTTGCCTTGTTTATCTGTTGTTTTATACTTTTTATTCAAAATATCATCCTATTGATAAAATCAAAAAAATCGAACCAGGCTGATTCTAAAGCTCCTACGCTGAGCTTAAAAGATAAAGGAATCCAAAAGGCTTTGCTTTCTCTTGCATTAATCGTTGTCTACGTGATTCTGTGGAATTACCTTGGATTTTTGCTTACAACCCCTTTTGTGATTTTTGCCATGATTTGTTTGCTCGGCAAACGGACATATTTTGTGAATGCGATTTTTGCTGTTGGTGCTACCGTTGTGATTTTCGCAATTTTTAAATTCCTTCTTGGAATTACCATGCCTCTCGGTTTTATGGAAGGCTTGTTTTAGGAGCAGAATATGGACGTATCTTTGATTTTTTCTAGCTTCGCTCAGGTTTTTTCGCCTGTAACGCTCCTTTACACGTTTATTGGTGCTGCCGGCGGAATTCTTATTGGTTCAATTCCTGGGCTTACCGCAACGATGGGAATCGCGCTTTTGGTTCCGTTCACTTACGGCTTGGATTTTATTCAGGGCGTGGCAATGCTTCTGGGCATTTTCTGCGGCGGAATGTACGGCGGTTCGATTGCGGCGATTCTTATTCACACGCCGGGAACTCCGGCTGCCGCCGCTACGGTTCTTGACGGCTACCCGATGGGGCAGAAGGGCGAGCCGGGACGCGCGCTTTCTATTTCTCTTTTCTCGTCATTCTGCGGAGGCATTATTGGCGCGCTCGTAATGACGTTCCTTTCGCCTACGATTTCAAAAATGGCGTTGCGCTTTGGACCTGCTGAATTCTTTGCGCTTGCGATTTTTGGTCTTAGCGTAATCGTTTCGATTTCTGGAAAATCTATCGTAAAAGGATTGATAAGTGCCTGCTTCGGGCTTTTAATCGGCACTGTCGGAATGGACAAGACTTGCGCGTACTTGAGATTCTTCAAATTCCCTGGCTTCTACGACGGCATTCCTTTTATTCCTGCGTTGATTGGTCTTTTTGCGATAAGCGAAGTTATTGCGAATTTTGAGCATCTTTTAAAAAGTTCGCCTGTAAAAAAACTTGCTGATGACGGAAGAATTTCAAATCCTGTTTTAAAATATTTGCGTTCAGTCATTTCGAACGTGCTGCCTAAAAAAGATGATTTGAAGAGAATCTTGCCGCACATTTTTAAGGGCGGATTAATCGGTACGTTTATCGGCTCTATTCCTGGAGCGGGTGGCGATATTGCCGCGTTCGTTTCGTACAGCGAGGCAAAGCGAAGTTCAAAACGTCCTGAAGAATTCGGTAAAGGCTCTCCAGAGGGAATCGCAGCTGCTGAATGTGCCAACAACGGCTGTTCTGGCGGCGCGATGATTCCGATGCTCGCGCTCGGCGTTCCTGGCGACTCGAACACTGCCGTTCTTATGGGCGCGTTCATTATGCACGGCTTCCAGCCTGGCCCGATGATGTACGTTGAGCATCTTGATATCGTTTATTCCGTTTTTGGCGCGCTTCTTGCGGCAAATCTTGCGTTCATCGTAATCGGTGCGTTCGGAGTAAACTTGTTCTCAAAAGTAATTTCTGTTGAGCGTTATCTTTTGATTCCTTGCATTCTTGTGCTTTCGCTTGTGGGGGCATATTCAATCAATCAGAGTATGTTTGACGTTTACTTTGCGATTGTGATGGGCGTTGTGGGCTATCTTCTCCAAAAATACGAGTTCTCGCTTTCTCCTATTTTGCTGGCTCTTATTCTTGGCCCGATGTGCGAGTCGAACATTCGCCGTTACATGCAGATTGTGGACGGAAACTTTATTCAGATTTTCACACGTCCAATCTGTCTCGTATTCTTTGCCCTCGCGTTGATTTCTCTGTTTACCGCGGTTCTTAACCACAGAAAAATAGAAAAACGCGAGCGCGAGCAAATGCAGTAAATTTCGGCTGAATCATGTCTTGCAAAAAATTTTAAAATACTATAAACTTTTTTGCATTGACGAAGAGGTCGTAGAAATTTTTATATTTCTGCGACCTCTTTTTTGTTTTAAACAGGTAACTATGGTTAACATACCTGGGGGAAAAGAAAAAAATCTTATGAAAAAAATCTTTTATGCAGCTCTTGCAGTTTTTGCATCTGCTGTTTTTATGATTTATCCACAAACTAAAAAATCTGGTTATAAAACTTCTGAATTGATTATAAACAACGGTTCAGAACCTGATTTTTTGGATCCGTCAAAAATCCAGAGCGTTCCAGAGCAGCGTATTTATCTAGCTCTCTTTGAAGGGCTTGTTTCTTACGACTCTAAAACTTGTGCTCCTGTTCCAGGTGTTGCAGAAAGCTGGGAGCGGCGCGGTAAAAATAATGAAATCCTTACATTTCATCTTAGAAAAACAACGTGGAGTGACGGAACTCCAATCACAGCACAGACTGTCATAGATTCATGGTTGTACTATCTTGCTCCTTCAACAGCTGCTGAGTATGCTTACATGCCTGCTGCAGTTATTAAGGGTGCTGCTGACTATAACGCAGGAAAAACTCGTGCTGAAACTGTAGGGCTTCGTGCCGTTGACGACAAGACTT
Organism: Treponema zioleckii; assembly: GCF_014737315.1. Taxonomy (GTDB): domain Bacteria; phylum Spirochaetota; class Spirochaetia; order Treponematales; family Treponemataceae; genus Treponema_D; species Treponema_D zioleckii. Next base: position 30,003 of record NZ_JPUF01000033.1, read on the forward strand.
TCGAAATTACTCTTGTTGGTGCAGTTCCTTATGCAGAAGCCATGATGGCAGCTTTTTCATTCCCGATTCTGCCAATGCATGTAATTCAAAAATACGGTAATGAATGGACTAAGCCTGAGCATTTTGTGGGAAACGGACCTTTTGTTCTTGAATCGTGGATTCCACAGGAAAAAATCACTGTTGTCCCTAACGAAAAATACTGGAACAAAAAAAATGTATTCCTCTCAAGAATCACATTCCTTCCGATCGAGAACTTGGCGACTGCTTACAACGCATTCAAAAATCACGAAATCGACTGGGATACTGGTGTTCCGCTGGAAAAGCTTGGCGAAATCAAATTTTCAAAAAAGTGTCAGACAGCTCCGTGCAATGCCACATATTACTATGAGTTCAATATCAACGACCCTGTTTTGAGCGATGTGCGCGTCCGGAAAGCTCTTGCAAAAGCAATTGACAAAAAACAGCTTGTTGAAAAACTTCTGAGAGGAGGTCAGGTTGTATCTGATGCTTTCGTTCCTCCAATGGAAGGCTACAAACCTGCTACGGGAAATGCTTTCAATGTTGAAGAGGCTAAGGCTCTCCTCGCAGAAGCCGGCTATCCTGACGGAAAAGGTTTTCCGACGATGACGCTCATCTACAACACAAACGAGGCGCACAAAAAAATTGCTGAGTACGTTCAGGGGCAGTGGAAAGAGAACCTCGGAATTGATGTTGTTCTTGAGAACCTTTACTGGGCTAGATTTCTCCAGAAGAGACAGTCTAACGACTTTCAGATTGCACGTGCTGGCTGGGTAGGGGATTTGGCAGAGCCTGCAAACTTCCTTGAACTATGTCTGAGCGCTTCTGGAAACAATGACGGACGTTACAGCAGTTCTGATTTTGATGCGCTTCTTCTGCAGGCTTCTGAAATGCCTGCCGGTGCTGAACGTGATGATGTCCTCCGCAGGGCGGAAGAAATTTTAATCACGCGCGATCAGGCTCTGCTTCCGGTTTACTACTATGTAACACACAATTTGATAGACCTTGACAAGTGGGAAGGATGGTACACGAATATTCTTGATGTTCATCCTTATGTCGGATTGAAGGCTCGATATTAATTTTACATACTATTTTGTTATTTAATAATAAATTTTCTAATTTACTTAAAAATAACAAAAATATTAAAATAGCTTTAAGAAAAGAATGGTATAGTTTACCAAAAGAAACTTTTTACAAAAATGCGGGGGATTTTTTTTATTGAAAAAAATCATTCTCACTGCTATGGCTGTACTCAGCTTGGCAGCTTTTACTTCATGCTCAAAAGACAAAAAGTCTTCTGGTGCGGAATTGGTTTTGAACAATGGTTCTGAACCTCAGTCATTAGACCCTTCAAAAATTCAGGGTGTTCCAGAACATCGCCTTTACCTGGCTCTTTTTGAGGGTCTCGTAAGTTATGATGCAAAAACTTGTGAACCAGTTCCTGGTGTTGCAGAAAGCTGGGAAAGAAGCGGCGAAAATAACGAAATACTTACTTTCCACCTTCGTGAAACAACTTGGAGCGATGGAACTCCAATCACAGCACAGACTTTCGTAGATTCATGGTTGTACTACCTTGCTCCTTCAACAGCTGCTGAGTATGCTTACATGCCTGCTGCAGTTATTAAGGGTGCTGCTGATTATAACGCAGGAAAAGCTGACGCTAGCACTGTAGCTATTCGTGCCGTTGACGACAAGACTTTCGAAATCACTCTTGTTGGTGCTGTTCCTTATGCAGAAGTTATGATGGCTCACTACTCATTCGCTCCGCTTCCACTCCAGGCAATCGAAAAATTCGGAAACGACTGGACAAAACCTGGCAACTTCGTAGGAAACGGTCCTTTTGTTGTTGAGTCTTGGACTCCACAGGAAAAAATCACTGTTGTTCCTAACGACAAATACTGGAACAAAGAAAATGTATTCCTCTCAAGAATCACATTCCTCCCAATCGAGAACTTGTCTACTGCTTACAACGCATTCAAAAATCACGAAATCGACTGGGATACTGGTGTTCCGCTGGAAATGCTTGACGAAATCAAACTTGCAAAAGAATATCAGGTTGCTCCACAGCTTTCTTCATACTACTATGAATTCAATATCAACGATCCTGTTTTGAACGACGTTCGTGTCCGCAAGGCTCTTGCTAAATCAATTGACAGAAAACAGCTCGTTGAGAAAGTTCTCAAAGGCGGACAGATTGCAACAGACGCTTTCGTTCCTCCAATGGGCGGATACAAACCTGCTGTTGGAAACGCTTACAACGTAGAAGAGGCTAAGGCTCTCCTCGCTGAGGCTGGTTACGAGAACGGTGTTGGATTCCCACAGATGACAATCATCTACAACACAAACGAGTCTCACAAAAAAATTGCTGAGTACGTTCAGCAGCAGTGGAAAGAGAACCTCGGAATCGACGTTGTTCTTGAGAACCTTGAGTGGGCTACATTCCTCCAGAAGAGACAGTCTAACGACTTCCAGATTTCTCGTGCTGGTTGGGTAGGTGACTACGCAGATCCTTCTAACTTCCTTGAGCTTTGCTTGAGCACTTCTGGAAACAACGATGGTCGCTACAACAATCCTGAATTTGACGCACTTCTCGCACAGGCTGCTGCAATGCCTGCTGGTGCTGACCGTGATGCAGTTCTTAATACTGCTGAAGAAATCATGATGACTCAGGATCAGGCTTACATTCCGTTCTACTACTATGTTTCACAGAATCAGATTGATCTTGACAAGTGGGATGGTTGGTACACGAACATTCTCGATGTTCACCCATATGTTGGAATGAAACTTAAGAAGTAATTTATTTAAGTTAAATCTAATTTAACAAGAGGGGACGTTTGCAAAATGTCATACGTCCCCTTTGTCTTGTTTAAATAAAAATTACAGGGGTCCGTCAAAAAACTCATTTGAGGCGGGTTCCTTAAAAAGCTGGGGTTAATAATGGGTAAATTTATAATCAAACGATTTTTAAGCCTTATACCGACCATGTTCTTGCTGGTGACAGTTTCTTTCTTTATTATTCGTCTGGCTCCTGGTGGCCCTTTTTCTAACGAAAAGAAACTTACTGCCGAAGTAGAGCAGAACCTTATGAAGAAATACCATATGGACGAGCCTCTTTTTCAGCAGTACCTTCGTTACATGGGTGGCGCTCTTCAAGGTGATTTGGGTCCTTCTTTTAAGAACAAGGACTATACTGTAAATGAGCTTATCGGACAGAGTATGCCTAATTCGCTTATTCTTGGTGTTACGGCTCTTTGTATCGCTCTTATTTTTGGTTCTCTTGTAGGTCTTTCGTCTGCGGTAAAACAGAACAGTTGGATAGACTACACCGCAATGTCTTGGGCAAGTCTTGGAATTTCCATTCCGTTGTTTGTTGTTGCACCGATTGCTGTACTCATTTTTGCAATGAAACTTCATTGGCTACCTTCTTCCGGTTGGATTACCAGCCGCGCAGGCCTTTTAACTTTGATAATGCCGGCCATGACATTGGCCTTACCATATTTTTCGTCAATTGCAAGATTGACTCGTGCGTCTGTTCTTGAAGTTCTTCGTTCTGACTATGTTCGCACGGCTTATGCAAAAGGACTTAAAAAGTCTACGGTTCTTTTTAGACATGTTCTTCGTGGTGCGTTGCTCCCTGTTGTAACTTATCTTGGACCTGCTTTTGCGGGAATCGTAACTGGTTCGGTTGTTATTGAGCAGGTTTTCCTTGTTCCTGGAATCGGAAATTACTTTGTAAAATCAGCTTTGAACCGTGACTATACTCTTATCATCGGAACTGTAATCGTTTATTCGCTCATCCTCGTTTTGATGAACTTTATCGTAGATATTCTTTACAGCTTCCTTGATCCACGAATCTCATACAAATAATTTTTTTGAGGATATTTTATGTTTGGTAAGAAAAAGAATGCGGGCGTAAATGAATTCAATCAAGAGATGAAAAGTGTTTCTCTCTGGGCTGATGCATGGAAACGCCTTCGCAAAAATAAAATGGCCTTTATCAGTTTATGGGTTGTTCTTGCCTATATTCTGGTGGCTTTGGTGGCTCCTGTGCTGCCGATTTATCCTTATGAGGAGCAGGTCGTAGCGCATGCGAACCTTCCGCCTTCATTCAGAAAGGCCGGCGATGTTCTTATGGAGCAGCGCGTAAAATATTTTGACAAAGTTATGCAGAAAGAAGGTCGCACTTCTTACAATGAGGCTGAGCAGGCTGAAATTGATGAGATTAAGGCTTCTGTGAACACGCCTGTTTACAATCGTCATTACATTCTCGGAACCGACGCTCTTGGCCGAGACATGCTCAGCCGAACGATTTACGGCGGACGCATTTCGATTGCAATCGGTTTGATTGGTACGATAACTGCTCTTTTAATCGGAATTATGGTTGGTTCTGTGGCCGGTTACATTGGAGGCTGGCAGGACAACATCCTTATGCGATTTGTTGACATTATGTACGGTCTTCCGTACATGCTCATGGTAATCATTATGATGGCGATTCTCGGTCGAAACGTTGCCATTCTTTTTGTTGCGATTGCCCTTGTTTCTTGGCTTACGATTGCCCGCGTGGTTCGCGGCCAGGTAATCAGTTTGAAGGCCTCGGAATATGTTCAGGCTGCGCGTGCAATGGGTGCAACAACGTCACATATTATTTTCAGGCATCTTCTTCCGAACACTTTGGGAATCATCATTGCTTACGCAACCCTCTCTCTCCCGGAATTTATTATGAGCGAGAGTTTCCTTTCGTTCTTGGGTCTTGGTGTTTCGGCACCGTTGGCTTCTTGGGGAAGTTTGGTTTCTGACGGCGTAAAGGGCATGGAGCTTTATCCGTGGATTCTCGTTGTGCCTGCAATTACAATGACGGTTTTCCTTTTTGCCATGAACTTTTTGGGTGATGGCGTGCGCGATGCGTTCGATCCTCAGTCAAAAAACAGAGTCTAATTAACAGGAATTATATATGACAGATGAAGTAATCTTGCAGGTCAAAAATCTGCGTACATATTTCCACACGGATGCAGGTGTGGTTAAGGCCGTTGACGGCATTAATTTTGAGCTGCATAAAGGTGAGACTTTGGGTATCGTTGGTGAGTCTGGCTCTGGAAAGTCAGTTACGAACCTTTCGATTATCAATCTTGTCTCTCATCCTGGCAGAATCGAGAGCGGTGAAATTCTTTTTCACGGTCAGGATTTGTTGAAGCTACCGGAGAACGAAATCCGAAAAATCAGAGGAAACAAGATTTCTATGATTTTCCAGGACCCAATGACGAGTTTGAACCCGTATCTAAAAATCTCTACGCAGATGATTGAAACTATCCGTATGCATCAGGGTTTGAACAAGGAACAGGCTCGCGCAAAGGCTGTGGAGATGTTGAAGCTCGTTGGAATCCCAGGTGCGGAGGAGCGCGTTGACTGCTATCCTCATCAGTTCTCTGGCGGTATGCGTCAGCGTGTAATGATTGCCATGGGACTTTCTTGTAACCCAGAGATTCTTATTGCCGACGAACCGACTTCTGCATTGGACGTTACGATTCAGGCACAGATTCTTGAGCTTATGAAAGACCTTTCTAAGCGTCTCGGAACTGCGGTAATCATCATTACGCACTCTTTGGGCGTTGTTGCCGGAATGTGCGACACGATTAACGTAATGTATGCAGGCCGAACTGTTGAACATGCCACTACGCATCAGCTTTTTAAAGAAACCAAGCATCCGTACACACAGGGCTTAATTCGTTCTGTTCCTCGTCTTGACATGGAAATGTCGGACAAGCTTTATTCGATTCCGGGTGTTCCGCCGAACGTTGTAGATTTGCCACCTTGCTGCCCGTTCTATCCGCGTTGCGAAAAGGCGATGGACGTTTGCAAAAAAGGCTATCCTGCCGTAACGGATTTTGGAAATGACCATGTATGTTCATGCTGGTTGTACACAAAAGAAAAGGAGACTGTAAAATGAGTGATGTAAAAGAAAAAGAAAAAAGCGAAAACATTCTCGAAGTTCATGGTCTCAAAATGCACTTTCCGCGCGCAAACAATGAGTTGTTCAGCCGCGAAAAGAAATTTATCTACGCTGTAGATGACATTACTTTTGAATTGAAGCGTGGCGAGACTCTCGGTCTTGTAGGTGAATCTGGCTGCGGTAAATCGACTGCCGTCCGTGCTGTGGCTCAGCTTTACAAACCGACTGCCGGCGAGGTGCTTCTTGAAGGCAAAGACATTACAAAAATGAACAGTCGAGAAATGCTTCTTGCCCGCAAAGATATGCAGATGGTTTTTCAGGATCCATATTCTTCTCTTGATCCTCGCATGACTACTGCCGAGATTATCGCAGAGCCTATGAAGATTTACCGAAAGCGCGGAATCCTTAAAATGACCGATGCCGAGATGGATGCGCGAATCGATCATTTGATGGAGCTTGTAGGTCTTTCAAAATTCTTCAAGCACCGTTATCCACATGAATTTTCAGGCGGCCAGAGACAGCGTATCGGTATTGCGCGTGCGCTCGCGTTAAAGCCAAAGCTGATTCTTGCAGATGAGCCTGTAAGTGCGCTTGACGTTTCGATTCAGGCACAGATTCTGAATCTTTTTAAGGACATTCAGAAAAAGATGGGGCTTTCCTATCTTTTTATCGCCCATGACCTTGCTGTAATCAAGTATATTTCTGACAGAATTGCGGTTATGTATCTTGGTAAAATCGTTGAGATTGCGGACAAAAAATCTCTTTACGACAATCCGTTGCATCCTTATACTCAGGCTTTGCTTTCTGCGGCTCCAATCCCGGATCCAGAAATTGAGGCTAAGAGACAGCGAATCATCTTGACAGGTGATGTTCCGGCTCCAGACCGACAGCGACCAGGTTGCTATTTCTATGACAGATGTCCGTGCCACATGGACAAATGCAAGAACTGTCAGCCACCGTTGACGCAAATTGACAAAAATGGCGGCGACCACCGCGTTGCTTGTTTTAAGGTTATTGATAATCAGTAATTTTAGGTGAGAAAAGGGGCTTTTGCCCCTTTTTTTTATTTTGTGGTTAGAGTATTGAATAACTGTCATGCTGAATTTATTTCAGCGTCTGTATTTACAGATTTCGAAACTGGTTCGGAATGACAGCTAATTGATATTCGATGTATTACTGTTTCCACTCGCAGGCTTTTTCAAGAATCTTTGCGAATTCTTCAAGCCCGATTTTGTCTTCTTCGGTAAACCTTGCGATTTTTGGGCTGTCTATATCGAGCACGCCCACTATTTTACCTTCTGAATCATGCAGCGGAACTACGATTTCTGAATTTGAAGCTGAGTCGCAGGCAATGTGACCTGCAAATTCATGCACGTCTTTTACGAGTTGAGTTTTGTTTTCTTTTACAGCTGTTCCGCAAACGCCCTTGCCGACCGGAATGCGGATGCAGGCAGGCTTTCCCTGAAATGGTGCGAGCAGAAGATAGCCTTCTTTTTCGAGAGTGTAAAATCCTGCCCAGTTTATGTCGGTTAGGGACTGCCAGAGCAGGGCCGAGGCATTCGCCATATTCGGTGTTGGATGCGTTTCTCCGTCTGTAAGGCCTTTTAGATTCAGGCAAAGTTCGTTGTATTTTTCATTCATTTTTGTAAACCTCGCCTAATTTTATGTGAGAAAAATATTTTCCTCAATAAAAAATCTGTATTTTTGGCATCTCGAAAAACTTAAAATTTGGATGTTTTTTTGTGGTAAGTTTGAAAACGAAAAAAAACGCCCTGAGAATCAGATTTTACTTCCTGATTCTCAGGGCACCGTCGAACACTTGCGAAAAATACAGAGTTCGTTTTAGCAGTCGTGCATTTTTCGCAGGCCAGATTTATGAACGGAACTGGTCGATTTCGTTTCCAATCTGAACGATACTGTCGTTTACCTGTCCTGACATGCTTGAAAGTGAACGGCTGGTTTCTTCAATTTCTCTTGCACCGCTGGCCATTTCGTCCATGCTGTCTTTGATGCTGTCTGTTGCGTCCTGAAGGTTCTTTACTTCTGTAAGGATAAGTTGATTTCCTTCAGCCATTTCTTTTGAAGCCGAACTTACTTCCTGTGTACTGTCGTTCATAAGTTTGAGGGCAGCAACAATCTGTTTTGAACCTTCCTGCTGTTCTTCCATGGCTGCCTTAATCTGGCGAACCAGCTGGTCTGTGTCTGTAATCATTGAACTTACAGAATTAAAGCTGTCGCTCGAATCTTTTGAGGCTCTAACTACAGCCTCAATGGTCGTCTTGATTTTCTTAAGCTCCGCACCGATTCGCTTTGACTGTGCAGATGAGTTTTCTGAAAGCTTACGAATTTCGTCCGCAACTACGCTGAATCCTTTTCCGGCTTCGCCTGCATGTGCCGCCTCAATTGCTGCATTCATGGCAAGAAGGTTTGTCTGGTTCGCAACGTCTGCAATCGTTTTGTTTGCGTCTTGCAAAGTGAGCGACTGCTCCGCAACTTCGTTAATCTGCTCGGAAACAAGACGCTGACGTTCAACGCCCACATGCGCATTCTGCGTAAGGGTTTCAAATGAATCTGCCATTTTAGAAACCGACTGGTTAACCGAGTTGATATTTCCAATCATCTCTTCAACTGCTGAACTTGCTTGCGTAACACCGCTGGTCTGCGTGTCAATCATGCGTTCAAGGCTGTTTATGTTCTCCGCAATCTGAGTTACTGCCGAAGAAGCCTGGTCAACTACCTTAGCCTGATTGTCAACTTGGTTCGAGACGTTATCGATGTTCGAAAGAATCTTGGAGATTGAGCCTGAATTGTCTTCGATTCGCATCTGCAAGCCATTCTTTACGTTCGCAAGGTTTGTCTTTGAGCCTTTTATCTGTGTGACGATGTTTTGAAGTTTCTCGACGAAGTTGTTGAATCCTCCGACAAGACTTCCAACTTCATCTTTTGATTTTATGTCGATTCGATTTGTAAGGTCTGCGTTTCCGGTTGCAATTCTGTTAACGGCTTTGTCTACTACGAGCAGCGGGCGAACGATCGAGTGCGTGTTGAAAATTGCAAGGAAAAGCGCGATTGCAAGAATCACTACTGCAACAATCAAAATCATAACGATGTTCTTCTGCAAGACTTCAAAAAGTTCTGAAATTGGCCCGATTGTAACGAACGTCCAACCGCTTTCTTCGGAAATCGTTCGTCCTACAATGTAATATCCGTTGCCTGCATTTTTTACGAACGTTACTTTGTCAGTGCTAAAACTGGTTTTGTATTTTTCGAACTCAGGGTACTCCGTGCCGAAATTCGCCTTTCCGATTTTTGACCCATCTGTGTTTGTGATGTAGTTTCCGGTTTTATCCAAAAGGAATGAAACTCCGCCTTTTGTGATTTTGATTCCAGCAACCATTTCCGAAAGGTCTTTAAGGCTTATGTCTATTCCGACAACGCCCAAAAAATCACCATTGTTTTTTACGCCCATTGCGAGCGTGGTAACAAGCTGGCCCGTAACCATGTCAAGATATGGGTCTGAAATGTCGAACGTGTCAGTGCTTTTTCCGGCTTTGAACCAAGCGCGAGTCGTCTGGTCATAATCTGCAGGCGGTTCCCAATGGTCGTTCGACCAAAAGAATCCACCGTCTTTTACAGGTTGCGTGCCAGAATAATAAAGCTCCGAAAAGCCTTTGTTGTTCGGATCCTGCATGATATGCGCAAGATACGGTTCTACAGTTTCTCTGTCAAGTTCCTGACTGACTATGTAATGCCCAATGTCGCTTACGATTGTTTCCGGTCGTTTTAAGAAGTGATTGAGATTTCTGTATGCGTTTGTTACTTTTGATTCGGCGAGATCTTCGATAGACTCTGAAAGAGTTGTTGATTCTAGTACGAGTACTGGAACCGAAATCGCGAGAATTGTGAACAATACTATACCGATACTGCTTGAAAGCAATTTGAATTTTATTGTCATAAAAACCTCTGGCTATTAATAAATATATATTCAGACAATTTCAATTATATATTAAAAAAAAGTTAAATACAAGAAAAAAAATCATGTTATGAAATGAAAAAACTATATTGCGTAAAAATCAATATTGCGGTTCTTATATTTCACTTTACGCAATATGAAAAATTACTATAATAGTGGTGAGTTCAAGAGATGTAGTTTCAAAAATGTCATTCCGAACTCGTTTCGGAATCTCTGAATCTGGATGCTGAAATAAATTCAGCATGACGAAAACGGATATTTGAAGCTGCTGTAAGCGATACTTTGAACTTGCCGAATCTGCTATAATTATATAAAAGAGGAATATTTTATGGAAAAGACAATTGCTTTGATTCCTGGAGACGGAATTGGTCCTGATGTTGTTGCTGAGGCTGTAAAAGTTCTTGATGCCGTAGGAAAAAAATACGGTCACAAATGGAACTACAAGAATGTAATTGCTGGCGGAGCCGCTATCGATAAATTTGGAAAGCCGCTTCCTCAGGATCAGCTTGATATCTGTCTTTCAAGCGATGCAACTTTGCTTGGTGCCGTAGGCGGACCAAAATGGGATAACGTTGCCCCAGAAATTCGACCTGAAAAGGCATTGCTCGGTCTTCGCGGCGGAATGAAGGTTTTTGCGAATCTTCGACCGGCTGTTATGTGGCCACAGCTAAAAGACGCTTGTCCTCTTAAAGACGAAATTGTAGGAAACGGACTTGATATTTTGGTTGTTCGTGAGCTTACCGGCGGAATTTATTTTGGAGACCGAGGAACTTCTGCTGACGGAAAAACTTCTTGGGATACCGAAAAATATTCATGGGAAGAGATTGAGAGAATCGTTCGTCTTGGATTCCAGTTTGCTCAGAAGCGCCAGAAACACCTTACCGTTGTAGACAAGGCCAATATTCTTAACTCAAGCCGACTTTGGCGAAAAGTTGCCGAGGAAGTTCACAAGGAATTCTCTGACGTAACTCTCGACTTCTTGTACATTGACAACGCCGCTATGCAGCTTGTTAGAAATCCACGCCAGTTCGACGTAATCGCAACTTCTAACATGTTCGGCGATATTCTTACTGACGAGGCTTCGCAGATTACAGGCTCAATCGGAATGCTTGCTTCTGCATCTCTTGGCGACGGAACAGGCCCAGGTCTTTACGAGCCGATTCATGGTTCTGCACCGGACATTGCAGGAAAAGACCTTGCAAATCCTTTGGCAACAATTCTTTCTGCTGCAATGCTTCTTCGTTACAGCTTTAAGCTCGAAACCGAGGCAAAGGCAATTGAGGATGCCGTAAATGCAGTTCTCAACGACGGTTACAGAACTGGCGACATTGCCGGCTCTAAACTCGCTGAGGTAAAGGCAAACGGAAAACTCGTCGGAACCAAAAAAATGGGCGAACTCGTTTTGACTTATCTCAATAAATAAGTTTTGAAGTTTTTTGGACTGGCTTTTTTTTAGAAAATGGAGTTTTCTTAAAAAGTCAGTTCTTTTTATTTTAAAATAGTATAATAACACTTTATTCACGTTGTTTTTTAAAAATATATAAGATACACTAAAAGTTATGACAACTACCAATTCTTTTGACCGTATGGTGTCTGGGCTGTCTGTTGACGAGCGGCAGGCTATTCTTGAAAAAATGAAAGAGGCGGCTCCTACCTTTGAGGGAGAAGTCCTTGAACCTGTAGAGGATGATATTGATGATGAGCCTATTCCTCTCTCTGAGCAGCTAAAACATGAACCTTTATTTACACGAATACTTTTGTGGGTGAAATCTGTTTTTACGAAATCAACCATGGAAGTTTTATATAACGAAGTAAAAATAAATGAAATTTCGAAAAAAGTTGAAAGAAATTATCCAGGTTTAATCGACAGCAAGCGAGGTTATTTGCTCTCGTCTTTTAGGTCCAAGTTGATGGAATTAAAAGAAGTTGCCGATTTCTTTAGGCCGTACGTGCTTGCGTTTGAGCAGGATGAAGGCAATTTTCTTGTCTTCTTGGGTAACATGGTTATGCCAACAGTTTCTTCCGAGATGGACACAGAGGTTGACCCGTATTCCGGAGATGTTTCAGAAGGGGTAAAACCTGAATTCAGAATGACTTTGCTGCATCACATGGATGATATTTTTGCAAACATCACTAGGGAAGACAAAGCCCGTATGTATGATGCCGTAAAATCAGTTGAGTGGCTCAGATATTTCGTAAAACTTCCGTTCAACCGCTTGATAGTGCTTTTTGCTTCGGTTACGGACGACATTTTTACATGCATTTACAGTCAGGTTGAATCTGAAATTTCTCAGGTTGCGAACTGTCTTTCAATCAGCGTAAAATTTACGGACGAGCTTTTAAAAGCGTTTTATCTTTTTTCAATAAAAACTTCGCTCAAAAAGCGGTCGATTCAAGATGAGCCGGATGATGAAGCTGTGGAGTACATAAATAATGCTCGTTCAAAGATTGCTGTTTTGCACATGTTTATGAGTTCTGTTCCTATGCGTTCGATTGGATGCATTGTTTCTGAAGATTGTCATTGGCGACCGACTCTCTTGCCGGGCGGTGAAGATTGGTTCGTAAAATTTAAGACTTGCTGGAAGAAAATTTTTGAACAGAAATGGGAATCTTGGTGTCAGGAATGCAAACGGGAGGCACTTCGCCAAAGCTTAAAAGAGAACTTTGAACTTGATGAGTTCCCGTTGTTCCCGGATCGGCCGTGGCGCTCGCTTTGGGGTGGAATTTACTTCCGTTACGAGCTTACGGGCGGATTTTTGTTCTGGTTTTTCCGCGAAAAATTTCCGACGTTCGAGATTGCGCTAAAAACAGTTCTCGTTGAGGGAAATTTTATAAAAAAAGAAAATCAGAATATGTACACCGATGCCTTTAACGATTACGTTCAGGCGTCAATTTCTATGACACAGATTGGTGCGCGGCTTGCACCAAGCGGCGATGTTGGCGCAGTGATTTTAAAATTGAATGACGAACATTTGAGGACCTTGCAGGCTCAGACGAAGGTTGAACAACAGCTTAGGACTGTTGAAGCTGACATTCAGACTGTCCTCCACAAGTTTGGCGAGGCGACACGAATGATGGACAATCTCCTTTGTGGAATCCTGGGGCTTAAAAAGGATACTCGCTTTGACTCGCTTTCTAATTTGAGCCGTTTGCAGGGAAAAGACAATGAAAAATTCCTTGGCCAGCTTTATGACGCTCGACGGGCATTAGAAAATGCTCTTAATCTTATAAAGGAGCTTGAAACCGTAGATTCACCGTTGTTGATGGTAGCTGACTAATGGAAAAAATAAACCGTATTTCTGTGCGCAACTACATAGAAGAATCCGAATTCGGTGAAGAAAGTTCTTTTGTTACTTTGCCGTTCTATTTTGATGGCAAACCGATAGAATCCGCAGGCTGGGGAATGACTCTGCTTTCTGCGGGTTCTATGCGCTTCCGCTGGAATGAGATTAACGAACGCCGTGCAAAATTCCTTGAAGAATTGGAAAGTGATTTTTTTTATTCTGACTCTTGCAAAAAGGCTTTTGTTCCTCTCGAACTGATTCATTCAAAAATCGTTTATGATATAAATGCGGCTAGCGACACAAAAAATAAGACTGGCGACGGTATGATAACTAAAAATAGGTTTTTGATTCCCGTCGTGACCGTTGCTGATTGTATGCCGCTTTTTTTGTATGACCGAGAAACTGGTGTATTTGGTGCCTTCCATTCTGGATGGAAGGGGACTGGAATTATTGGCGAGGGAATTAAGCTTGCTGGCGAAAAATACGGCTCAAAGCCAGAGAATATTTGTGTTGCGATTGGCCCTCATATTGGTGATTGTTGCTATAAAATCGATGAAAGTCGGGCTGAGTATTTTACAGAAAATTTTGGTGAATTGTGTGTAAAAAAATCTGCTGCCCCTGATAAGCGAAATCCTGAATTAAAATATGACTTGTCTTTGACCGAGGCGAATTTGTTTGTTCTAAAAAAATCAGGCATTCCGAATGAAAATATTGTTGTGGCCGAGGATTGCACTTGTTGTACGACTTTTAAGAATAATAAAAACGTGTTCGGAAGTTTTAGAAGACAAGCCGCATTTTTGCCGGCAGAAATAAGTGCCGACGAACGTTCCCGAAGCATGACAGTTCAAGCCGCATTTGCCTTCAGAAGATAATAAAAAGTTGTGGAAACTGCAGTTGTCTGCCAGCTATCTAGTAAGACTAAAAATAAAATAATGAGGTGGCGAGTCTCCTGCAAGTTAATTCGTCACCCAAAATTGTCCGCGACGAGTGCGAAGCTCTTGTAAGTTGCCCCCACCCAAGCGCGAGTTTTCGTAAGAAAACTTGCGGGAAACGC
>NZ_JPUF01000034.1 GCF_014737315.1 Treponema zioleckii
ATGCCCCTTTGTACTGATTTTTGTTCTTTTATTGTGAAATATTTCACAATGTTTATGAATTCATTCTAGCTGATAAAAAAGGCAAGGTCAACGAAGAGGGTAAAAATTCTGAAATTTGATGTGGTTTATTGTGAAATTTTTCACAGAGTGGGATATAGAATGCAAAAAAAAGCCCCCGAACCAAGTTTAGGGCACTTAGTTCGGGGTGCAATTCATACAGTAAAAACTGTTTTTAGAACTTCATTACTACGATAAAGCCAAACTGGTTCTTGAAGATTGTATTCATGTTGCCCCAGAAAGCGTCTGAAGAGCTTCCTGTGTCAAAGTCTGAGTTGAAGTCACTTCCGAAGATTCCAGAAAGAACGTCCCAGTTGAAGTCGAGGCTAACTTTCTCGTTCAAAGCATAGTTGAATCCGCTTTTGAAAGTTACGTAGCCGTCATCTCCGTTAGCTGTGAATGTAGAAGTGTCTGCATCGCTGTTAGATGCGTAGCTGAATCCTACGATTTTAAATTTGATTCCGCTGTTGAGAGTGAGCTTTTCGGTAACTTTGTAAGAAAGTCCTGCATCAACTGAAGGATTGAGTTCGAATGTGAAAGTGTCGCCAAATCCGAATTCGAATGGGAGACCGAGTTTTGCTCCTAAAGAAAGTGCGTCAGAAGCCTTGTATTTTACTGTATAATATGGTTCAAATTCGAGACCAACGTATCCGTCTTCGGCTGCATCGTCACCTTTGATGTAAACTGGAACACCAAGGTCAAGGTCGAGTTTCTGCTCTACAGGCTCGCCAGAAAGTTCAATTCCGAGGCCGCCAAAGAAGTTAAGTCTTGCCATGCGTGGGTCATTTTCTGTTCCGTTGACTTTTGTGTATGCTACAAAGTTTGAGTTGTTCCTGTAAGAAATTCCTACATGAGGTGTGAGGTTTCCGAGATTGATTCCGAACTGACCTGCAACATACCAGCTTGAGTAGTCTGTAAAATTGTCATCGTCGGTTTTTGAAGAGTTGTTATCATAATAGCTGAAACTGAGTTTGAAACCCATGTTGTCAAATCCGATGATGTTATCGAATTCCCAGTTTGTGCTATCGGTTGTAGCTGATACGCTTGAGTCTGTGTTACCAGTTGAAGTTTTTGTGTAGTTTCCGAAGTCTCCGCCGAAGAATGAACCCCAGTAGATTCCTCCGAAATTCTTTGCGAATCCGAGTTCGTAAGCAGGTCTGCCGTAAGTTGCAGTTCCAACTCCAACGTAACCGAACATGTTCTCTGGGTTAACGTTTGACCAGCTGTTTACGTCCATAAAGTCATCAACATCGTTTCCGAAAATTCCTGCTGTAGAGATTGATGTCTCTGATTCCTGTGCAGAAGCTGCTCCGAATGTGAGTGCGAGTGCTGCTGCAATTGTGATTAATTTTTTCATGATTTTTTATAAATCCTCCAAATAAAATGGACGATTACTCTACAAAAAAAAAGTATTTTTGCAAGCCTTTTAACTGATAAAAAAGTCGTTTTTATACTATTTTAAGACTGAAAAATTGGTGAAGGCTGTGGTAAGCACGAAAGAATTTTTCATTCTCTTCATGGCGTTGTCATGCTGAACTTGATTCAGCATCCTTGAAAATAAAAATTTGCAATCTAAAAAAATCGGGCTTATCCTATTTAAAGACAGTAAATTAAAAAAAAGGGGGACTATTTTGCAAAGATTTACTCTACCACGTGACTTGTATCACGGAAAGGGAGCTCTTGAAGCTCTAAAATCACTTAAAGGTAAAAAAGCTGTTATCTGCGTTGGTGGCGGCTCAATGAAACGTTTCGGATTCCTTGACCGTGCCGAAAAGTATCTTAAAGAAGCTGGCATGGAAGTTATGATTATCGACGGAATCGAGCCAGACCCATCTGTAACGACCGTTATGAACGGTGCAAAAAAAATGCTTGAATTCCAGCCAGACTGGATTGTTGCCATTGGCGGCGGTTCTCCAATCGATGCTGCAAAGGCTATGTGGATTAAATACGAGTACCCGAACAGCACTTTTGAGGATATGTGCAAAGTATTCGGCATTCCAGAGCTTCGCAAAAAGGCTCATTTCTGTGCTGTTTCTTCAACTTCCGGCACTGCTACTGAAGTTACTGCATTCTCAATCATCACTGACTACGACAAGGGAATCAAATATCCAATCGCTGACTTTGAAATCACTCCAGATGTTGCAATCGTTGACCCAGAATTGGCAGAAACAATGCCTCAGAAACTCGTTGCTCACACTGGTATGGACGCAATCACTCACGCAATCGAAGCTTATGTTTCAACTGCAAACTGCAACTACACAGACCCGCTCGCTTTGCACGCAATCAAAATGATTCAGGCTGATCTGGTCAAATCATACAACGGCGACATGGCTGCCCGCGACAGAATGCACGACGCTCAGTGTCTGGCTGGTATGGCATTCTCAAACGCTTTGCTCGGAATCGTTCACTCAATGGCTCACAAAACAGGTGCCGCATTTGAGGACGTTGGCGGATTGCACGCTCACATTATTCACGGTGCTGCAAACGCAATGTATCTTCCGAAAGTCATCGCTTTTAACGCAAAAGACCCAACAGCTGCAAAACGCTATGCCGTTATCGCTGACTTTATGGGATTGGGCGGTTCAACAGAAAAAGAAAAAATCGCTAATCTCATCAAATATCTTCGCGGCATGAACGACGACCTTAAGATTCCTCACTCAATCGGAACTTACGGAGCCGACAGCTATCCTTGCGAAAAAGGTTTTGTTCCGGAAGACATCTTCCTCAAACGTTTGCCAGAAATCGCAAAGAACGCAATCGCCGACGCTTGTACTGGCTCAAACCCACGCCAGCCAACTCAGGAAGAAATGGAAAAACTTCTCAAGTGCTGCTACTACGACACAGAAGTTGATTTCTAGGAATCTCTTTAACTCAAGTAGAGAGATGCTGAAATGAATTCAGCATGACAGTTAATTTTTAACGAAGCCGCTCGGATTTTTTCGGGCGGCTTTTTTTTGTTGATTTTTTTTAGGAAAAGATTCGAAAAATCTTGCTTAAATGTATTCAATCGGCAAAGAAATTACATTTTCGCTCAAATATAAGGCTTTGTCGCACTGGCAGAGAATGCAGCCCTGACCAACGGTTTTTCCAGTAATTTTTGACAAAGCTGAAAAATGTTTTGCCATATCAATCGTTGGAAGAGCAGATTTTTTTATTTCTATTGGATATAGAACATTATCTTTTTCAATAATCAAATCTATTTCTCTTTTATCTTTGTCTCGGTAAAAATAAATGTTTTCGGTTTCGTGCCCGGCATTGTAATAAGATTTTATCACTTCGCTTATCACAAAGTTTTCAAAAAGTCCACCGGACATTGCACCGTTCATTGTAACCTGTGCTGAAGACCAGCCTACAAGATAGCAAACTAAACCTGTGTCCATAAAATATATCTTTGGAGTTTTTACGGCTCTGTTTGAAACATTCTTTTCGTAAGGATGAAGCAATTTGATTACACCAGAGGATTCAAGGATGCTTGTCCATTCGGCAATTGTTTTGCTTGTAACGCCGACATCACGGGCTAAAGAATCTGCATTGAACAATTCTCCAACTCGTGCCGCGATACATTGCATAAAGTTATGAAACTTAACAAGATTCTTTGCATTTATCAAATCTGCAACATCGCGGTCAAGATAAGTGCGAATGTATGAACGGTAAAAAGGTTCCCACTCAATTGATTCGTCCGAAAGTTCTGGCATACTTCCCCGCCAGATGTGGAACCACAAATTTTTGTATGGCTTTACAGACTTCTTTCGAGCCTCACTGTAATCCGATGTCGGTAAGAATTCATGATTAAAATCTATTTCAAACTTTTCACGAAGAGAAAGAGACGACATATTTATAATACAAACTCGACCTGCTAGTGAATCTGCTGCCTTGCCCAAAAGTTTATAACTTTGCGAGCCTGTAAGAATAATCTGTCCTTTTTCTTTCGAATTATCTGCAAGAAGTTTAATCTGAAGAAATAAATCAGGTGTACGCTGAACTTCATCAACAATAACAGGAAGTTGATGATTTTTGAAAAATAATGCAGGGTCCTTTTGCGCAAGAGCAAGTTCCGTAAAATCATCAAGAGTTACATATTCATATTCAGGAAGGAATTTTTCTTTGAGCAAAGTGGATTTTCCAACCTGGCGGGAACCGGTAATTAAGA
Source organism: Treponema zioleckii (assembly GCF_014737315.1). Lineage (GTDB taxonomy): Bacteria > Spirochaetota > Spirochaetia > Treponematales > Treponemataceae > Treponema_D > Treponema_D zioleckii. Next base: position 4,208 of record NZ_JPUF01000034.1, read on the forward strand.
GAACCCTGAATTGGTTTTTCATTCTATTCAAAAAGGTCAGAATATGACGGTTGATATACATAAAAAACTTTCCTCGTATTATTTCGACTAATTTGGAGTATAACTTCAGATTAGTCGAAAAATCAATTCTTAATTTGCTTTTATAAGAATTTTTTTCGGGAAAAAATCCCTTTCGTTCTCGGGAAAAATACTCATGACAAGTAAAAATCAAAACTCTAAAATGCAGAAAAATTATTCATAAGGAGTTTTTGTTATGAAAACAAAAAAAATGTTTGCAATCCTTGGGGTATTGTTTGTATTTGCAAGTGTAGGTTTGTCCGCTCAAAGTCTTAGCGGAAAATTTGACGCATTGAATCAGAGTGATGATGAATCTATCAATTTTAAGTCAGGTTCAGCTGTCGTTACAAGCTGGGGCTCTAAAGAAACTGTAAAATATACCGTGGACGAAGCAAAAAAGGAAATAACTTTTGAAAAAGAAGTTATGGGCAGCAAAAAATGGGTATACAGTAATTCTGGCTGGTGGATTAAAGCTGTTGACGGAGTTACCGTGTATTACAATGAATCAAAAATAAAAGATGTTGACGTATCATTCATCATTGGAAAAACATTTGGTGGCGGAAGCGATACTTTAACTTTTAAAGAAGACCACGTTATTGAAGCAGGTGGCGAAAATCTTGCCTATGCAGTTGATACTGATGCAAAGATGGTTGTTGTCTTTGGAGATGAAGGCTTTTGGTTTACTTATGAAATCGCTAAAAAGGGAAAAGTTACCTTGTATCAAGATGGCAACAAAAAATCCGCAATCAAAGAAACTGGCAAGCTGGGCGTGTGATTATTCCAGAGTCAAATTTGAAGTTCTCGGCGAATGACGACTTTACGGAACTTACGATTACTGGCTTTGAGAGTAATAAAAAGTTCGAGGGAAAAGTCGTAGAGATTCCTGCAAAAATTCAGGGCGTTCTGGTCACTGCCATTGGGGAGAGTGCTTTTGCCAGCACAGGGTATGATATTAGCGGAATCTGGATTCCTGACAGCGTAAAGAAAATCGGTGCGGGTGCCTTTACGTGGAGTCGTTTTGATTCCATAAGGTTGCCTTCAGGTCTTGAAGTTATTGAACAGGATACGTTCAAAGGATGTGAGGCAAAAACAATCAATATTCCGTCTTCCGTCAAAGTTATAATGGCAGGGGCTTTTTCCGGAAGCGACGTTGAATCCGTCGTTATTCCTAAAAACTGTGCGATTGGCAAAAGAAATGAAGATGACAATTCTTATTTTCATAGCGGCAGTGCCTTTTCGGGAAGCAAAATCAAGACGCTTACAATTTCTGGCGGACGCGTGTATTTTTATGAAAACTCTTTGGGTGACGAAGACTACAAGAAATTCAGAAATTTTTCATCTTGCGACAATCTTGAAAAAATCGTGATTCCAAAAGATTTTGACCCGTTGTATGTTGCTGATAACACTTCCAAAGAATATACCCTTGCGGATTTTTTTGCAGGCGAAAAAATTTCATCTTCGCTTGCTTTGCAGAAACAACTAAAATCCGTAAAAGTAAGGAATTCGCATAAGGTTGAATCAGCAGAACAGTCAATCGAATACGACAAGGCTTTTAAGGCTGGTGATTGGGACAAGGCGATTCAGATTGCTGAAAAATTCAATGATTCTGAATGGAATGCAAAATTTGATAATGCCTATGTAAAAAAATATGAATCTTTGTTTTCGAAAGGCGATTACGCAGCGGCAATTCAGTGCACTAAGGACAGGTATTCAAAACATTCGTCTAGGAGAGATGATTTTGACTCCGCTTCTTGGCGAGAAAGATTTTTAGCCGCCAATGAAAAACCTGTTCTTGATTCGTACAACAAGGAACTTTCGGCAAAGAATTTTGAGAAGGCAAAAAAAACTGCAAAAGAATTTTTGGAAAAAATCGATAAAGGACCGGAAGCCGGTTTTAACGGTCTGGATTTGTATTGGCTTAAAGAAAAATGGCAAGGTCTTCTTCGTGATGTAGATTACGCGATTTATCTTCCTGCATTTATGGATTCTCTTCTAAAACAGGAGGGAACCATTTTTAAGGACGGAAAGGACGTTGTTTTTATGCTTCCTCTTCCAGACGGTGCCTTCAAGTACGCAGGGCGTTATGGCGAGGATAAATTTGTTCTGAAAGATTCTGGCGATGAGGAAATAACGATTGGTCGAAAAGATTTTCTCGCACGATTCAATGAAAAGACTGGAAAATCATTCAGTGTGACAAGCGAAAAAGGAAAGAACTACCTTTGCCGAGAGGCGACAGCCGAAGAAAAATCTGCTTATGAAAAAAAACTAGAGGCTGAACAGGCGGCTTTGTTGCAAGCAAAACTTGAAGCTGAGAAAAAACAAGCAGAAGAAGCTGCCGCACTATTAAAGAAGAAAAAAGATATTTTTAAGTCATACATGGATTCTGCATTGAAAAATGCAAAAATCGAGAAAAATGGAGACGATTATCGAATAAAATTTTCTCTTTCGGGCGAGCTATACGACATGGCTGACAGAGTTTTTTCATTCAAAGATTCGGAAGGAAAATCCATAAAAATAACGGAAGATGAATTTCATCAGTTCGTAAAAGAAATCTACAATACGCATTATGAAATCGCTCGTGGCGGTTCGTATCTTTACCGTAAAGCAACTACTGAGGAGAAGAATTCGGCCGTGCAAAAGGAAAAAGATTTTTTTAAGGCGTATATGGATTCGGCTTTGAAAAATTCAAAAATCGAAAAAAAATGGAAGTGGCTATAGAATAACCGTTCCGCTACCGAATGCGTCATACAATAGTCTTTACAAAATTTTTACATTCAAGGATTCTGATGGAAAGTCTAGAGAACTATCAAAAGATGAATTTAATAAGTTTGTAAAAGAAATTTATAATACGCGTTATGAAATCGTCTTTGACGGCTCATACGTTTACCGAGATGCCACTGCCGAGGAAGCAAGTGCATTTGCAGAGCAGGAAAAACAAACAAAGTATTTGGACGCTTTTAAAAACGGAAAACTTCACACAAATGTTTCGGCAGTTGAATTTGCAGAAAAAAAAGGTGTGGTAAAGATTTCTAAGTTCACGGAAAAAAACAGTGCCTTCGAAAAGTCAGGTCTCAAAAAAAATGATGTGATAAAAAAAATTGCCATCGTTGACGGTTCAGGCAGTGAGTTTGAAGTAAAATGGAATGAACTTGCAAAAATCCCGGCTGGCGCAACGCTTTCGTTTGCGGTGGAGCGTGGAAACGGAAAGAAAGCTCAGTCACTTACAATAAATGTTCCTGTTGAATGGAACGAGAATGAATTAAAAAATATTCGCTAATGTATTGAATAACTGTCATGCTGAAACTAGAGTTCAGCATGACGCAGCTACATTTTGGCAAAATTGGTGTTAATCAAGTGAACGTAGTTTCAAAAACTCGAACAAGCCCATAAAGGTAATTCCGTGCTCGTCCGTGTATTTTTCAATATCATTTCCGACAATTACAATTTTTTTGAATGAGTCATCGATTTTTAGTAGCGAGGCAAGTTCTTGGTCACGTTTTTCTTCAGAATCTAAAGAATAGGCTGACTGAATGTAATATTTTTCAAGTCCATTTGTTGCGATAAAATCAACTTCTCTCTGAATGTACAGCTGTTTTCCGTTCTGCATTTCACGGCTTTCGACGAGTCCCACATCAACAAGGTAATCTCGGGAACGCAGCTCGTTGAAGATGATATTTTCCATTATATGAGTGATTTCCTGCTGGCGGAAATTCAGCCTTGCATTTCGTAAGCCTACATCAACCGCATAATATTTTTGAATCGAGTCGAAATATTTTTTTCCTTTGTATATTGTATCTTTTGGCTCCTTCAAATAAAAAAGAGTTCTCAAGATACGAAATATAATTTGCGACGGTTTCATTATCAATGTTGACTTTTTGTATTGTTTGAAGCGTGTTCTTGATTTTTGTTGGATTTACGAGCGAGCCAACTGATGAACACATTGCGTCAACCATAGATTCAAGTGCTGTCTTGTTGCGGATATGATTTCGTTCAACGACATCATCGATGTAAGTTTTATTCCAAAGTTGCTGCAAATACCGTGCTTTTTGCTCAGGAGTCTTAAGATTTCTGAGACGCGGCATTCCGCCGTAAGTGTAGTATTCTTTCCAAAGTTCTGCTGTGCTTTCCGTTCTGTTCTGGCAAAATTCCGAAAAAGAAAACGGATAGACTCGGACTTCATCTCCGCGGCCTCGGAAAATAGTCTTTATATCCTGTGAGAGGAATTTTGAATTTGAGCCAGTGATGTAGACATCAACATTGTCTTTTGCGGCCAACCCGTTCACAAGTTTTTCAAAATTCTGGACTTCTTGAATCTCGTCCAAGAAAACGTAGTATTGTTCGCTTTCGGATTTTATTTGCGAGTAAAGGTATTTTTTTAACGTGTCGTGGTCGGACAAATCTTCGTCAGAATCTTCGTCCTCAATGTCGAGTGAGACGATGATGATATTTTCGTCTTTTACCCCCTGAGAAAGCAAATATGACTTGAAGACTTTCTTTAAGAGCCAGGATTTTCCGCATCGTCTGGAGCCAGTTATGATTTTTATCTCGCCGTTGTGCATTCGGTTAATGAGTTTTTTAAGATAGATTTCTCGGCCTAAAGTTTCTGTCATTATACACCTCTAATCGCAAAAAACTGCAACTTGCAGTAAATTGCGATTAAATTGTAGCTCTAATCGCAAAAAACTGCAACTTGCAGTAAATGTCGATTAGAACAAATACTGTGTGTATTTTTTCCCCAGCTTGTATGCTCCAAAACTCACCACCGCACTTACGATTTTGTCGGTCAGGTTGGTGAGAACGCCCGCGTAATATGTCGCGAAAGTCAGGTTTGGAAGTACGACAAAAATTCCCTGCACGCTGGAGTCCACGTTCGGGCTGGTCGCGCTCGCGAACAAAAGACTCACCAGAACATTGCCCGAAATTGCATTCGTAATCGCGCTCCAAAGTCCTGCCCATAAAAATGCATCGATTGAAAGATGCTGAAACGAGTTCAGCATGAGTTTTTGGGAACTGCTATTCCGAGTTGTATTTGGAATCTGATACTTTCTAAAAACAATGTATGCACAAAACGCCGTAAGAACATGGCAAATCGTGAAGGGAAGAGAAGTGTGATAAAAAATCCAGAGCGCGCCGTTTGAAAGAACCGCGCACGTAATTCCCGCCCAAAGTCCGCACAAGGCCGTAAGTGCAAGTGTGAGAACGGAATCAAGATAAAATGGAAGTGTGATGTTTCGTGCCAGAACCGAGCCGAAAAAGTTTACGATTGTGGCAATCAAAACGCAAATAGCACAAAAAAAGATTTTCTTTTTCAAAACAGCACCCCGATATTTTTTGCGAACTCAATCAATTCAAGACGGTCGTGGATATTAAGTTTCTGATAGATTATCGAACGCTGATTTATGACGGTCTTTTCTTTTTTGCCAAGGATTTTTGCGATTTCTTCGGTTTCTTTTTTCTGTGCCAAAAGCGAGAAAACTTCCTGCTCGGATTTTGTGAGCGACTTGTAATCCATGTAAGAGAATTTTTCGTTCAGAACGCTTTCTGGCGAGAGCATCGACTGCATGATTTTGCTTGCCGCGCTGTTGAAGCAGGTTTTTCCGCTGGCAACTGTTAGAATCGCGCCTTCGAGTTCTTCAATCTCAGCGTTTTTTGTGATGTAGCCCTGAACGCCTTCCTTCAAAGAATGTTCAATGTGAATCGGGTCGGCGTACATCGTAAAAATAATTGTCTTTAAGTCCGGGAGGATTTTTCGGAAAGACTTTAATGCGGAAAGTCCGTCCTTGTTTTCATCTTCAAGATTCAAATCGATTATTGCGAGCGAGATTTCGGAATTTTCGCGCAGGATTTTTTCGCCTTCCTCGCGGTTTGTCGCATATAAAAAGGAAAGATTTTCGTTTTTCTGAGAGAGAAGAAAGCCGATTCCGTCGCGAAGCCCCGCATGGTCATCAAGAAACAGGATTTTTAATTGAGATTGCAACTGTTGTTCCTCCGTCATTTATGAATTCCACCGTGCCATGCAGTTTTTGCACACGTTCGCGGATGTTGTTCAGTCCCCAGTGCTTGCGTTTTGCTGATTGCTCGCCAGATTTTTGGGATTCAACAGCTTCTTCGGAAAATCCTGTGCCGTTGTCGCTGATTGCGATGTGCATCTCGTCCACAACATCGGTGATTCGTAACTTTACTTCGCTCGCGTTCGCGTGCCGTGCGATGTTGCTCAAGGCTTCCTGCAGAATGTGAAGAATTTCCACTTGCGAAGAACTTTTGAGCTTTCCAAGAAAATCCGAAGTGATTATTACCGTCGTTTTGATTTCGTGATTCGCTTCAAAAGCCGAAAGCATTTTTTTGATGAGAAATTCAAAATCCTCGTCAAATTCAAGACGCGAAGAGTCAATCAGGTAACGGACTTCGCTTAAAGCACGGTCGGTGTAAAAAGCCGCTTTGTCATCGTCGCCAGTTTTGTGGTAGATTTTAATCGCCGCCAAATCCTGAGCCACGCCGTCGTGAAGATTCCTGCTGAAATTCTTCTGCTCCTCGCTGATTGCTTCCCGCCGCTCGAATTCCGCCTTTTGGGAAATCTTTTTTGTAAGAATGACTCCGAGCGCAATCAAAAATAAAATCGCCGAAAAATATAAGAAACTGTCATAGCCAAAAGAAATCATTCGCTGACTTTTATGAATTTCGTTCTGAAACTGAGAGACTTCTATTGCAAAGGTGCTGTCTGCGTCAGGCATTTTTTGAGAAGAAAGCGATTTGAATTCCTTTTCAAGATTTTTGTCAAAATAAGTGTAAGGAATGCAATCTTTTTCAATCTCTGAAATATCAAGTGTTGATTTTTGAATCTCGATAAACTTTTGGTCAAGGCTGTCAAACTTCTTCATCGCCTGCGACTTAAAAACTGCCGTGGAAGAAAATGTCATCACCGCAATAAAAATGAGGATGTATTCAATGTGAAGCTGGCGGTAAAAACGCATGGAAGAGAGTATAGCACATCAGCGGAACTTGTGTTCGGGAAAAAATCCCGATTATTACCACATGGCTCCGGCGAGCATTGTAAGGCGGATGAATGTGACTTCGCTTCCTTCGTGGAGTTCAATTGGCGTTTCGAGCGGGAGAGAATCTTTTAGTCCGCTGATTTCCTTGCCGTCTACAAAAAGCGCGAAAATTCCGTCGAGATAGCACTGCCGTGAGTTTTCTTGGGCTTTTTTTAAGACCGGGGATTTGGTTCCGTAATTCACGCCAAAGCCGATTTTGCCGGACAGGGATTTTTCTTCAATTTGCTCGGAAGTGAGCACTTTTAAAATCTCGCTTTCGTTCTGCCGTTTTTTGTACTGCGAAACGCAAATTGCCGTAACTGCATCCAAAAATTCACCCACTGTGGTTTGTGCTTCAATTTCTTCTGGAAGTTCAAAATCTATTGCTTTTACTCCGGAACGTCGGGAAGCCACGCTTTTTACATTCACTTTGATTTTCATTTTTTAATTCTCCGCATTTTCAAAACTTGTATTCCAAAAGCTCGCAGTTTCTTATTCCAAAATCGCCGTAACTTTCGTTCGTCATATCAAAAAAATAAGAGTTCACCGCGCGGGCAATGCCGTTGTGCGCCACAAGAAGATATGTTTTATCATTCTGTGAAAGTTCATCTAAAAGATTGTAGATACGCTGACAAAGACGCAGCATTGATTCTCCGCCCTCATAGGACTGAACAAAATTGCGCTTCTCAAGTTTGAAGATCTCGCCGTTACGGGCGGTTCCTTCGTACTTTCCGAAGTTCTGCTCTCTTAGCCTCTCCTCTGCGCGAAGCGGAAGCCCTGTCAGCTCCGCAATGTGCTTTGCTGTGTCATAAGCGCGGGAAAGCGGAGAATATAAAATCTCGTCGATGACAATTTCGCCCTTTTCGAGCCTTTCTTTTATAAGCCGACCTGTTTCTTCGGCCTGTGCGTGTCCTTTTGGCGTAAGAGCGATATCCGTTGCACCGCAGATTTTATTTTCCACATTCCAGAACGTTTCCCCGTGCCTGCAAAAATAGATTTTTTTCATATTTTTACTTTCCTCCTTTTCTGTCTTGTAAAAAACGGCGGTTTCTGTCCAATTCAAGCTTAAGTTCCTCTTCTGTCGGCAGAACCGTTTTGTATTTGCTGGCAAAAATCTGCTCAGACTCGTTCAAAACAGAATATTTCACAATGCTTTCGTCTTTGTCGGCGCAGAAAATAATCCCGATTGTGGGATTGTCGTCATCGCACTTTTTGAGCGAATCAAACATTCTCACATACATATCCATTTGCCCGATGTCTTGATGTTTCAGGCTTCCTTTTTTGAGGTCAACTAAAACAAAGCACTTCAAAATGTAATTGTAAAACACCAAATCAATATAAAAATCCTGCGTTTCGGTTTTTATGTGCATTTGCCGCTCCACAAAAGAAAAGCCCTTGCCCATCTCAAGCAAAAACTTTTCCATGTGGCTGATTATCGCGTTTTCTATGTCCTTTTCTGAAGTAGAAATTTCTGGCTTTATCCCCAAGAACTCAAGAATATACGGGTCTTTGATGTGAGTTTCAACCGCTTTTGCTGGTGTTTTGGAAGCAAAAGGCTTAATCTGATTTTGCAAAACCCTGTGAAACATATCCGTTTTGATGTTGCGCTCAAGCTCCCGCACAGACCAAGAACCTTGCTTTGCTTCATTGATGTAATAATTACGCTCGGCTTCGCTGTCAAGACGCATAATCATGCGGATATGACTCCAGCTCAATTCTCTACACAGTGTGGAGAGAATTTCTGAATCGCGGAAAGTAAGATAAAACTGCCTACAATTCCACAAATGAGCCACGGACATTCCGCTTCCAAGTTCTGCGTTCAGTGCTTTTGAAAGATTTTCTATGACTTTTTCGCCATAGCCTGCGCGTTTTTCGCCTTTTTGCTCCTGCTCCACGATTCTAAAGCCTACAAGCCAATACGCCTGTATCATCACAGAATTAACAGCCTTGTAACTCTGCGATTTTGCAGAATGGAGAATTACTTTTATGTCTTTGATATAATCGTCTGTAAAGTTTACGCTTTCGATGTTTATAAGTTCTTTTTCCATCTTTCAATTCTCCATTTTTTGTCATACTCAAACTTGTTTTAGTATCCGTGTTTGCTGAGCGAAGTCGAAGCATGGATTCCGAAATAAATTCGGATTGACAGAAGTCCTTCGTCATTCTTCCTTCATTTGTCCTTTAATTTTTTCGCATTTTTATAATCATATAAACCGGAGTTTCGACAAAACTTTTATAGCGGTATGACTCTGTTTTTTTCCATTCTTCCGGTGGCATTGGTTCGCACACTTTTTCAATGGATAAGCCTGCGCTGATGATTGCATTGAGATAATCCGAAACGGTATGGTGATAACTTTTGCTGAGATGATTTTCGTAATTGTCGTTGTACTCAAGCCACGGTTGGATATACGCTCTCATCGACTTGTCCAAATACCTTACAGTCCACTCTTCATCACTCGGGTAGCTTTCGTCTGTATGTTCAATCGGATACATTGCTGAATATACAGGGTGAATTATAGAAAAAATGCATTCGCCGCCAGATTTTAGGCTTGCCGAAACATTCTCAAATAGTTGTGCAAGGTTTTCGATATAGTGACTTGTCGTTGATGAAAAAATAAAGTCCACTGGCTCTTTTATCACATCTTTGCAAGCTGCGGCATCGTGCAAAACAAACTCTACATTTGATTTATTTGCTTTTGCCTTTTCTTTTGCTATTTCAAGCATTTCTTCCGAGAAATCAATTCCCACAATTTTTGCGGGGCAGCTTTTTTCCAAAAGGAAGGTGAAGATTCCCGTGCCGCACCCCAAGTCCACGACGTTTTTTCCATTCAAGTTCGGAAGCAATTCTTTTATGCACGGCCATTCGATATTAAAACTATAAGAATCCTCCGTATTGTTGAATTCTTCATAGGCTTTTGCCATAGTATTCCAATCATTTTTCATTTTCATGCTTCCACTTCCAATTATCCTAAAATTCCATAAGCAAAAAGTCTTTTATGTTTTTGTGGACTATTCCGTTTTGGGAAAAATCAAAATCATCCATAGAAACAACGTATTTTGGAAAGTTGTCTTTTATGGAATTAAAAACAGAAAACTCTCGCTTTACAGTTTCTTCGCTTGCCAAAAGATAAGTCACCTGGACGTGACTGCTGACCTTTGTTACCTTTCCCTGCTGTTGTGGAGCGGCATTTTTTCGTCCTGATTTTTTACCTGCTTACAACTTCCCATTCTGTTATGTTTCGTTCCGCAGAAGAAAAATTCACGCCTATTTTGAAAAGTTTTCGGCTGTCTGCGGAGTACGGGGCTGCGTATCCTTGCTCATCAATCTGCTGCAAGGCTTCTTTGGCGCTTACATCACGCTTAAATTCAAAAACATAAACATATTCTTCTGTTTCGACGACGCAATCTGCGCGCCCTTTTGATGAATGAACTTCCGTTCGGCAATATTTTCCGAGCACGATGAGCGAAATAAAAATCACATTCTGAAAGCTCTGTTCCGTTACGGAATCCAAATCTCCGCCTGCCGGATAAGGAAGAAGGGCAAACAAGGCCTTAAACCAGTCACGCATTCCGTCCGTGTCACCTTCTTCCACTGCATCATCAAGAATGTCAATATTGAACGGAGCCGGCTTATCCTGTACTTTAAGGTATGTTGGCGCGAGCGCATTCAAAAAACCGTATTTTACTTCATCATTCGGAAAGCCCAGTTTGTAAGAAAGCTGACGTTCATTCCAAGTTTTTATTGTAAGATAACCGCTCTGATACAAAAGCGGAATCGGGTCTGGATTTTCAGGGCGATAATCATTGATTTCTGATTCTGAAATCTTCACAGTGTCAATAAAGCGCCTTGCATCAAAATTGATTTCATCAAGCTTTTTGATTAAGAAAGTTGGCGTTCCGGTTCCGAACCAATAAGAGCCAAATTTATTCTCAGAGAACGCATTGAGCAGACTGAACGGATTGTAAATGTCCGGGCAGTTCATGCAGAAATGATAGCCGTCGTACATCCGTTTGAGTTCGCCAAGACATTTCTCTGACGAAAATCTGTGTCGCTCTGCCATTGATTCAATTTCGGGAACAAAGTTTTCTTCAAGCTCTTTTTGCGTGATACCGCAGATTGCATCATAATTCCAGTCTAAAGTGATGTCTTTGAGCTGATTCAAATCGCTGAAAATACTAACTTTGCTGAATTTTGTGACGCCTGTAAAAAATGCGAAACGAAGATAAGCGTCGCAGTCTTTTAGAACAGCAAAAAATCCCTTGTAAAGCGCACGGTTTTCTTTTTCCTGCTCTTCATTTTCACCGATGTTCTTCAAAAGTGGATTGTCGTATTCATCCACAAGGACTACAACAGGCTTTCCTGTTTTTGCATAAGCATTCTTTAAAGCCTGCTCAAATCGAACTGACAAATCCTCGTTATCATCTGGAATCGCATATTTTTCTTCAAAATCTTTGAGGCACTTTAAAAGGCGGGCACTGAGACCATCTTCTTTTGTAAAATTTCCTGCCGCAAGCGAGAATTTGAGCACAGGATAAACTTGCCACGGCTCATCATTCTGCTCTTCAAGTTTTTCAATCGCAAGTCCCTTGAACAAATCCTTTTTTCCAAGAAAATATGCTTCCAGTGTGGAAAGAAAAAGACTTTTTCCAAAACGGCGCGGGCGTGAAAGAAAATACGGACATTTAGACTGAGCCAGTTTATATACAAACCTAGTCTTGTCCACATAGACAAAATCATTTTTTCTGAGTTTTTCAAAATCCTGAATGCCAATCGGCAGATTACGAGTTTCCATTACCTTCATTATATTGAAAATTGCGGAAATTTGTAGGGTTTTCCTTATGAATTGCCTTTCTGCTTTCTTTTTTTTCTCAAAAATGTCTGCACGATTCGGAAAATTGACGACACGACCGCAACTCCGAGTGCGATTGCCGCGCTTGCCATGATTGTCTGGTAGCCAGCTTGCAGCGTTTCGTGAAGGTCTTTCTGAACGGCAGCCCTGAACGTGTAGAAAAGCCCGGCACCGGGTACGAGGGGGAGAAGTCCCGAAAGAAGAAAGACTGTTGCTGGATTCTTTAAGAAAACGGCGAGGATTTCGCTTGCCACGGCGACGGCGACTGTTCCGAGGAAAAATCCGAGAGGCTCGCTTCCGAAGAATTCCCGTATGACGAGATAGAGAATGCAGCTCATCAGGCCGAGTATTCCGCTTATGAATGCGTGGCTGTATCGTGTGTTGAAGTAGAGCGAGCAGAATATGCAGGCTCCGCTACTCCAAAGAGAGGCGATTATGATTTCTGAAATATTCACAGTACCCCCGCAAGATACATTCCGGCTACAGACCCGATTGAAAGTCCCATTGCCGTCATAAGTGCTTCAAGAAGGCGTGCCCCGCCAGAAACTAAGTCGCCGGAAATTACGTCGCGGACTCCGTTAACGAATGCAAGTCCCGGAACGACCTGCATTATGCTTCCTCCAAGAACGAGCGGAGGCGAAATTCCTGCCGGAAGAAATGCCGAAACTTCGGACGAAAACGAGATGAATGCACCGCAAATCAGCGAGAGGATAAAGCTGTTCTTTCCGCTCAGAATGTCATTGAAGAAAATCATAATCACTCTGGTGAGCGCACCGATTATGAATGAAGCTATTGCATCAAAAATATTTCCTTCAAGCATAAAAGTAAAAAATGCCGAACTGAGCGCGCCCATCAGGACGAGAAAAGTATACGAATATTCCTTCGCGTCGATTATTCTTCGGAGGAGAGTCCTGACCTGGGCTGGATTCGACGTCGTTCCGCGGTTGACGAGCCTGTATGAAAGTTCATTCATCTGCGAGAGTTTGAGCATATTTGTTCCGCGCCTGGTGATTCTCCGCATGACGGTGTGGTGTGTGCCGCCGTCGTCCATGCAGCTGAAAATAACGACAGTCGGCGTGATGAACGCACTTGAATCTTTTGCGCCGAGCGCCGTAGCGATGTGTACCACCGTATCTTCCGCACGGTAAGTTTCTCCGCCGTTTTCAAGGACAATTTCTCCTGCTGTAACTGCTATATCTTGAATGTCCTGAACGTCTTCAATCATACGAATCCATTATCTCCTTCATTCACCTGCATTTTGTACGCTACAAGTTAGCAGAGTTTTTAAAGTCGCTCAACAGTCTTAACAAAACTGACTACCTATTATATAGAAGAAAATAAAAAAATGCGTACTGAATGACAATTTGGAGATTTTTTTTCTTGCGGGGCGAGAAAAGCCGTCCGCCCGCGCTTCGCGCGCACTAATGGTATACCATTAGTGCAATAGACATTGTGGAATATCTTCCAGAGTACAGTGGAAGTGGCGGAAGCAGGTATCCTCGCGGGAACGAAGTTTTTTCGTTCCCGTTTTTTTCATCTGCTAAATCCCGCTCACCGCCCAAAGGGGCTCGTTCGTCAGCCCCAAAGTTTTTGATTTGGTTAAACCGTGAACTGTGTCATTTGGTTTTCAATTTCGCCGATAGATTCTTTCATTTTTACTGCAATTTCTGAAAGTTCGTCACCGGAACCTTTTACGCGTTCTGCGCCGAGGGCCATGTTATCCATGCTGGATTTAATCGTGCCGCTCGATTCTTGCAGAGAATCCATGCTCATCAGAACTGTACGGCTGCTTTCAGTCATCTTTTTTGCAGCGGAAGAAACTTCCACCGTACTTTCGTTCATCGTCCTTAAGGTTTCAATAACCTGCTTTGAACCTTCGTTCTGTTCCTGCATTGCGCTCTTAATCTGCTGAACAAGATGATTTGTCCTTTCAATTTCGCTTGAAACGGCAACGAATGACTTGCTTGATTCCTCCGAAGCTCCTACGACTTCCGCAATGGAATTCTGAATGCTCGAAAGCTGCTCACCGATTGTTGCAGACTGTGAACTTGAAGTTTCTGAAAGTTTTCGGATTTCATCCGCGACTACCGCAAATCCCTTACCAGCTTCGCCGGCGTGCGCCGCCTCAATGGCCGCATTCATAGCAAGGAGGTTCGTCTGCTCCGCAATTGCCGAGATAGCCGCATTCGCTTCCTGAAGCATGATTGATTTCTGTTCGATTTGTGCAATTTTCTCGTTTACGGCATCCTGTTTTTCACGACCGCTTTTTGCTTCACTTTCAAGCGACGAAAATGAGTTTGCCATAGTGTCCACAGAAGAGTTTACGCTTCTGATATTTGCAATCATTTCCTCAACGGCACCCGAAGCTGAAGAAACTCCGTCCGACTGGCTCTGAATCATGCTTTCAAGTGCTTCGATATTCTGGGTAATTTCTCCAACTGTGTCAGCTGCTCCCTGTACGCTTGAAAGCTGCTCGTGGATTTCGGTATGAACGTTTTTTATGTTCTCGATGATTCCTCTGATTGCCTCCGCCGTATTTTCTGCAGAATTCGTCATGTTTTCGCCAACGGCCGTCAGATTTACGGTTCCGCCTTTGACCGTTCCGATTATGCCCTGAAGTTTCTGAATAAACTTATTTTCCTCTTCAACAAGCTCCGCAAACACTTTGAAAAATGTTAGTCCCTTTACGTTCACACGACGTGTTAAATCCGCATTTCCGCTTGATAAATCAGAAACTGCAACTTTCAGCACGGAAAGTTGGCTTATAATTCCGACGATTGCAAAAGCGAGAAGTATTACGACAAGAACAATCGCCAAGCTGCATAAAAGCGGAATGATTGAAAAATGAATTCTCTCATTAAGCGTAAATGGCGTAAAAAGCACCATGTGCCAGCGGACAAGGGAAATCGGTGCCAAAAGATATTCGCCATTAGTCTGGGACTGTGTCGTAAGAACTTGAGGCTTATAATCGTTGTCTTTGAAATTCGGATAGATATCAAGAATCGAAAGCTTGTCCTTGAGGATTGAAGCATCTGCCGCACCTGTAATTTCATCTTTGTCATTGAAAAGATAGAGCGTCGTGTTTTCATCAAGTCCGTTATACATCATGTTGATAAAATCCTGCAACGGAATTCCGGTTCCTACCATTCCGACAGGTTTTCCGTCAACACGGACAACTGCGTTTACCCACAACATGGTCGCATTTAAGGTTTCGTTGTAATTGATGTTAAAATTGTATTCTTCTGTTTCGTAAAGCGTCATGTTGTACCAGTAATCGCTCGGGTTATCTGGATTTACGACATACGAAAATTCCATTCCGCTCCAGAATTCCTTGTTTTTGTCACTTGTCCAGTAAACACTTTTGCTCAAAAACGAATCCTGAAAAGCTCTAAAATCCGTAAAAGCATTTTCTTTTACAGTTTCGTCATCAGGATCAAGGAGATATTTTACGATAGAAGGTGTTTTTACCATTTGACGGACAAGAGTGAGCTGTTCATTCATTGCGCCTTCAAATTCAACGGTGCGGATGCTCGTGTGGAGTTTCATTTTCTCGCGAGCTGCAGCGGTAAAGGAAGAATGCGAAATTATTCCAATTACAAAAAAATCAATAAGAATGACAACAAGAAAAGCAAGAATGCCTATCAGCAACTTTTTCTTATTCAAGTTCATAGTTACCTCGTTAATTTAATCTTAAGGTATTCTAACTGATTTTTCTGATAATGTCTTGATATAATAGAGCGAATGTCGAGTTTTTAAGTTAACGTAAAAAATGCGTCCGCTACCAAAAAAGACGACGAAAGCAAGTAGATAAAAAGAAAGCCTACGCTAACTGATTCACCCGCGTAGGCTTTTAACAAGCATAACGGAGGTTCTGCCACATTACCGTTGTGGTTTCGATACGTTTCGCTTTCCCCCATTTTCAAATTTCAACTATCTGTGTCAGTGGAACGGCAATCATAATTTTTCTTTTGCGCAATCACTTTCGCCGTTCCGCTCTGGTTTACACTCCTGCGTTTATCTGCTCCAAAATGTACGGGTCTTTTATGGTTTCGTCACGGGCGAGCATTAAGATTTTTGAGAGAACTTCGGCAGTTTTTGGGTCTTCGTCCACGAACGGAAGGAAGAGCTTTCCTCGCTGCTGGGAGTGCACTGTAACGATGTTTATCGCGCTTCCCGCAGTTTTTCGAACCAAGCCTGTTCCAAGGTGAACGGAATATTCTGCACGGCTTCCCTTGATAAAGGCAAAGTTCTTTTCAAAGCGGACGTTCTCGATTTTGAACAGCGGCAGCGTGAACTCGCAGACGGCACGGCGCATCTCGATTGTTGAGTGGCTGGTTTCTGGGTCTACGCTTCCTGCATGGGCAACGCTCACGGCAAGGTCAACGTCGCGCATGATTTCTGAATAGAGAATGTCGTCAATGTCCTTGATTTTGAATGCTTCGCTTTTTATGCCAGTGTACCGGCGAGGCGAGAAGTAGACGTATTCGATTGCGGGGCATTCAATGTCCGCCGGCGAGAACCAGTCTGCCTGCGCGTAAATTTCTGCAATAAGATTCTGCTTGTAAAAGACTTTCTGCAGTCCGCTTTCGTAATCCGCAATCCATCGGCGGCTTTTGAGAGTTGCGACCGCTTTTTTTGGCTGAATCTGGTTTCCTGCGAACATGAGGGATTTGTTTTTTTCAAGTTCCTCTTCAAGCTTAACGTACAGTTCTCGGAAAACCTGCTTGAACGGCTGAACGATTTTGTTTTCAAAAATGAACTTTTGCCATTCGTGCCAGTGCTTTGAGCTGTAAAAATCCCATGCGTGTGCGACCCGAAGTTCCGTTTCTCTTTCGATTTGTTTTTGAGAATTGTCCCAATTTGTGAGGAAAATATTTTCTTCGCTGACAGAAATCAAGCCGGTTTCGCCTTCTTTTGTGATAAAGACGAGAGCATTTACAATCGGGCTTACGACAGGATTTTTTAGGAGCGAAGCGATTTCCTGGGCCGGAAGCTGAACCTGCTCTGTCATAAAATTCTCGAACATTGCGCGGGTGCGCTCGTGCTGTTGCTTTAGGCGTTTGTAAACGTCCTGAACATGTTCGTTGAGTTCTGTCTTTTTTAATGCGGCAGGTGCGCTCTTTAAGAGTTTTTCGGAACCTTCTTTTCGGTATTCAACGCAAGGCTTTCCGCTTTCGCCTACATTTATGCGGACTTCGTAGCCAGAATCCGCTTGCCAGTCAAATACTTCGCGCACTTTTTCGATTAGCGCGCTTTCCATGTTCAGGTTCAGGCGGTTAACGTCGGTGTAGCCAGCCGAACGCGAAAGATTCTGCAGAGCGATTTCTACGGCTTCGCCCTCGCTCTGTCTCCTCTGCGCACCGAACTGACGGCTTTCTTTTTTGAATTTCTGCAAATACTCGTAGCGGTGTAAAATCGTTTCGTTGAACGCATCGCCTTTTTCGCAAATCGGAATGAGAGGGTAACTCATCAATAAGTCCTTGTTGCGCGCGCGGTTAATTTCGGCTTCAAGCTCGTTTTGCGTTACGCGGCCTAGCGCGGCATCGGCAAATCTTCTTGCCCTCGCGTGGCGGATTCCGTCGGTAATGTATTTTGCGCTCAAATAAAGTCTGTCAAAAACTTCTTCGCCAAGCTCGGCGTAAACTTCGGTGAACCAGTCCAAATCGAACGCGCCTTTGTTCAGCTCTTCCATTGTGAGCGGAGTGAATTTTGCGATTTTGCTCGCGTCCCTGTGGTCACCCCAGCCTTCTTTCATGTGGGCAATAAAATAGTAGCATCCGCTTTCGAGGGACGGAACTCCGAGCACTTCGCTCAAAAGCGGAATCCACTGCGGAAGATACATCGCAAGGTCGTAGAGCCGCTGCTCAGGAATCTTGTATTTTTGCACGAGAGATTTCATTTCTTCCGCCGAGTCGTTTTCAGTCGGTTTTGAGACGACTAAAAGGCGGCTAAAACAATGGCCTCGCGAAAGGTTTGTTGAATAGTGATAGCTTGATTCTGAAAGTCCGCGCTCAAAAGAAGTTTTTCCCATGCCCTGAACAATGCGCAAAAGATAGTCCGCGCCAGGAACTGTGTGAACTGACTCAACAAAGGCCGAACTTGAAGTTTCTTTTTCTCCCCGGCGAATCTCGTTTATGATGATTGTGTCGTTTATGCGTTTGTAGATTTGGGTAAGCTCAGCGTCTTCTGCGTCAAAGAATGATTTTTCGCTCAGACTTGCCGAAAGTGTCGAAATCTTTATGATTCCAAAATACACGGTGTCCAAGCTGATTAGGCCGAGTTTGTAGGCTCTAAAAAAATGCTCCGCGTGGAGTGCGTTTCCCACGGTTCCGTAAACCGTCTTTTCGCGGCCAGCGCCTTTTGTGCGGGAAGCGTAGTCGGCTTTGAGCGCGAAGGCATACATCAGTTTGAACCATTCTGCAAAATCTTTGTCAGATTCAATCTGTTCTGCGGGTCCCAGTTCTTTATAGCGGTTATTGATGATTACGACAGGGCGTTCTGAATCTTTTTTTGTGTCATTTTTTGATTCATAAAAAGTCTTGCACTTATTCAATTCGCCTTTTAGAAAATTAAATGGCTGAACATAAGAAAGGGTAAAAGTTTCTTTGCCATCGTACCAACTGTAATAGCTAGGATTTTTCTCTATTTTGTGCCACAAATCTTTTGTGTCGCCTTCTTTTAGAATCTTGTAGTAATAAGCTTGAATTATTTTTTTAAGAAAATCTATTTCGCAAACAGTTTGTATAAGTGCTTCCGCAACCTGATAAAAAAGCGAGTCTGAATAGTTTCCCAGTCCCTGTCTTGAATATTCAAATTCTCCGGGCTGAACAAAACACAGTTTTCCGAACAGAAGTTTTTCCAATCGCTCGACTTTTTCTGCATCTTCTTCGTCAAATTCTTTTTTGGAAGAGCCAAGCAGATTTTTTAAGATGCCGTTTTTGTGTTTCCGCATAGTCTGAATAAGGAAAAGCTGAATCAAAACGATTGGAGATTTTATGTGCTCGTTGTAAAAGTTCATCCACAAATCTGCAAAAGGATATTGGTCAATCGGGCGTGCAATTTCATCGGTTGCAAAAGTTGTATATCTCATTCTGCCGGCCTTATTGTACTGGTCTTTTTCGCCAAGCAGACAGTCTTCTCCTAAATAATCCTTGTATTCATCATCTTTGTGGGCAAGAACGAGATTGTCAAATTCTTTTAGAATCGAAAGAAGTTTTTTCTTGTCGCACTTTGCGATTTCGTCAATTACGCTCGTGTCGAATTTAATTTCGCTCGGTTCGATTCGGGTGATTTTTGATTCGTCGTAAAGGTCTTCCACGGTCGGGGCTGGCGGTTTTAGGGAAGCTGATTCTTCATCGTCCTTGTCACCAAAAATATTTTTGATGAATGCAGATTCTTTTATAGAAGGCTTTTTGATTTCTTTGACGGCTTCTTCAAACTGTTTGTAGTCCACTTTTTTGTGACCGAGTTCTTTGTCGCCTTCTTTCAGCTGATTTATAAAGCTCAAGGCTGCAAATCGTTCGTCCTCGGTTTTGGCTTTTAGAAGCCTGTTTACGGAAGTCGTAAAATCCGCGTCGTTTCGCTCTGCAATCAGTTTTGAGACAATCTTCCTTAATTCTGCGTCTTTGTAGTGCAAAAGGGATTCAAGATAAGTGAATTCTTCGTCGGTAAGATTCAGTTCATCAATAAGTTCCGCGGCGGTTCTTCGCAAATCTGAATTTGAAAGTGCTTTGAGCGCAAATGCACGGTCATCGCTGTCTTCCCGCACATGGATAAGGTTTTTCATCATCGAAGTCTTAAAATATGCGGCGTTCAGCATCATTTCGTAGGCAATTTCTTTTGGAACGGAGCCTGGAATTGTGACTGCAAGTACGCAAAGTCGGTTTGCGATTTCTTCTTTTGAAATGCTAACCGTGTTCCACGGAAAAGCGCAGTTTTCAAACGTCTTTGGCTTTTTGCCCTTGCCGAGCTTTAAGTAGAGCTTGTAAAGAATGTCGGCGTGGAGTTTTGCTTTTTCCAAATCTCCGTTGAACCAAGTCTCGGGCTGGGAAGTCGGGGCATTATAATATCTTGAAGGATTGTCTTTGCAAGCCCAATAGCTTCCGAATGAATAGCCGTTTTCAAGATAAGTCGGTAAAAAGGCTGCCACGACTTCCATGTCGTCGCCGTGAGTCTCAACCACATACTCCGCTGACTGAGAGTAAAGCCTTCTGTCGTGCAAGTGGGCGTTGTAATAGCCTGCAACCAGAAGCTGATTCCGCCGGCCCTCGGAAATTATTACAGAAATGCAGCCAAGCGCACCTTCCGCAGAATAAAAACCTGTTGCCCAGAGAGCGACCATAAGTTCCATCGCGTCATCACTTTTAAGCATTTCGTTAATCTGTTCAGGCATGTTCAGGCATTTTGACATAAGTTCAAGCGTTTTTTTAGAAATGCGTTCGGCTGCCTGTTCGTTAAAAAGCCCAATCCAAGTTGCAACAGCCCGCTTTACGCTGGAATAGCGGATAAGGTCGTTCTGCTCAATAACGTCAAAAAGTGTTTTGAACGCAAAAATCGTGCCACAGTCCATGTTCTCGCAAATTGCCTGCCGAACTCCTTCCTGCAATCTTGCCGCGAGCAGGAATTTTCCAAGCAGCGTGTAAAGTTCCGTGTCGTTACTTTTGATGATTCCGCGGATAATCGGCACCGTTACAACCGACGTGTTGTTGTCGCCGAGAATTATGTCTTCGATTGTTTTGTGAAGCTCGCCCGCTCCGCCGTGAGCTAAATCCCAGTCAAGTTCGGCTGCAATCATCATGTCTAAGTGGCGAAGAGAAAATCCGCCATAATAGGATTCGCTGTGTATCTTTAAATCAAGTTTTTCTTCATCAAGATTGTTTTTTAAATAGTCGCTTATTGAACACTTGTAAATTCCAAAAAGATAGTATTCGTAGAGAAGGATTAAATCTGTGTCAAAACTAAAAGCATAATTTGCAGAACGCACAGAACGGCGGCAATACCCTTGCGAATACTGAAACTGGTTGCTTTTGTCGATTATAAGCAGGTATTTTTCGCGGTCGGTTTTGTCTGGAATACAGACGTTCAAAAAATTTTTTAAATCAAGGCGCTTTATTGATTCAGAAGGTTTTTCACCGTCATTCAAAGTTAAAATCGGAATCTTGTCTTCCGTAAAGATTTTTGCAAGGCTCAAAGCCCGATTGCCTGTTAATACTGCTTTTGCAATAAGATTCTGCTTGTGCTTTTTTACAAGGGCGCTCCTTGTTTCCGATGTGAATTCTTTTTGTGCCATGAAAGTCCCCGCATTTTTTTTCTCATTATATTCAGATTTTTGTTGTTTTGTCAGCGAAAGAGAATGTGCTAGAATAGAAATATTCTATTGAAAGAAAAAGCGTGGAGAAGTTTGAATGAAAAAAGTAATAATTGCAGCCTTGTTCGCCCTGACGGGCATGTTTGCCTTTGCGCAAAAAGTGGGCGAAAAAGTTTGCAAAGAAGTGACTATAAACGGCGAAACAGTTTCAAAATGGCTTGAAGTTTCGTTTGTTGTGGAATACGACAGCAAGGGAAACGAGATTCATTTCAAAGACAGCAGCGGCTCTGAAAGTTGGCATGAATACGACAGCAGGGGAAACGAGATTCATTACAAAAACAGCAACGGCTCCGAAAAGTGGCATGAATACGACAGCAAGGGAAACGAGATTCATTGCAAAGACAGCAAAGGCAATGAATACTGGAAAGAATACCACATTAAGGGAAACAATATTCATTACAAATACAGCAACGGCGATGAAGAGTGGCATGACTACGACAGCAAGGGAAACGAGATTCATTACAAAAACAGCAACGGCGATGAAGAGTGGCATGACTACGACAGCAAGGGAAACGAGATTCATTACAAAGACCGCAGCGGCTATGAAGAGTGGCATGAATACGACAGCAAGGGAAACGATATTCATTACAAAGACAGCAACGGCTATGAATGGTGGCATGACTACGACAGCAATGGAAACAAGATTCATTCCAAAGACAGCAACGGCAATGAATGGTGGAATGACTACACGTTCTGGGACAACGGCAAGGTAAAGACAAAAATCAGATACAGTACGTTCTAAAATTAAAACAAGCGGCTAACGGTGGCGGGGGGCGGCAGGCTCAACCACCGGAAGGACGTGCTTGCACCAATGCGGGTGGCGAGATTCCGAAACAAGTTCGGAATGACATTCAGTTTTGTCAGCGAAAGAGAATGTGTTAGAATAGAAATATTCTATTGAAAGAAAAAGCGTGGAGAAGTTTGAATGAAAAAAAGTAATAATTGCAGCCTTGTTTGCCCTGACGGGCATGTTTGCCTTTGCTCAAAAAGTGGGCGAAAAAGTTTGCAAAGAAGTGACCGAAAATGGCGAAACGGTTTCAAAATGGCTTGAAGTTTCGTTTGTTGTGGAATACGACAGCAGGGGAAACGAGATTCATCGCAAAGACAGCAACGGCTATGAAAGGTGGCATGACTACGACAGCAGGGGAAACATGGTTCATTACAAAAGCAGCAGCGGCTCTGAAAGTTGGAAAGAATACGACAGCAAGGGAAACGAGATTCATTACAAAGACAGCAAAGGCTCTGAAAGTTGGAAAGAATACGACAGCAAGGGAATCGAGATTCATTGCAAAGTCACCAACGGCGATGAATGGTGGTATGAATACGACAGCAAGGGAAATGAGATTCATTACAAAAGCAGCAGCGGCTATGAAGAGTGGCATGAATACGACAGCAAGGGAAACAAGATTCATTACAAAAACAGCAAAGGCTGGGAATGGTGGAAAGAATACGACAGTAAGGGAAACGAGATTCATTACAAAAACAGCAAAGGCTGGGAATGGTGGAAAGAATACGACAGTAAGGGAAACGAGATTCATCGCAAAGACATCAGCAGCGATGAATGGTGGTATGAATACGACAGCAAGGGAAACGAGATTCATTTCAAAGTCACCAACGGCTATGAAGGGTGGCATGAATACGACAGCAAGGGAAACGAGATTCATTACAAAGACATCCGCGGCGATGAATGGTGGAAAGAATACGACAGCAAGGGAAACGAGATTCATTACAAAGACAGCAACGGCTATGAATGGTGGAAAGAATACGACAGCAAGGGAAACGTGATTCATTCCAAAAACAGCAACGGCGATGAAGAGTGGTATGACTACAACAGCAAGGGAAACGTGATTCATTCCAAAGATAGCAACGACGTTGAATGGTGGAAAGAATACGACAGCAAGGGAAACGTGATTCATTTCAAAGACAGTGACGGTTCTGAATATTGGTATGAATACACGTTCTGGGACAACGGCAAGGTAAAGACAGAAATCGAATACAAGACGTTCTAAAATCAAAACTAGCGGCTAACGGTGGCGGGTGGGGCGGCCGGCTCAACCACCGGAAAGACGAGCTTGCACCAATGCGGGAGGCGAGATTCCGAAACAAGTTCGGAATGACATTCAGTTTTGTCATGCTGAAGGTTTGCAAGCGTGTGAAACGAGCGCAGTCGGATTCCTATTACCTTCAGCCATGACAAAAAAGACGCGCTTTTCTGGTAATGGACGCATTTTTTAAGCTGATTAAAAAACTCGACATTCGACCATTCAGTTTTGTCATG
Organism: Treponema zioleckii; assembly: GCF_014737315.1. Lineage (GTDB taxonomy): Bacteria > Spirochaetota > Spirochaetia > Treponematales > Treponemataceae > Treponema_D > Treponema_D zioleckii. The sequence continues at coordinate 27,791 of NZ_JPUF01000034.1, forward strand.
CTGAACTCGTTTCAGCATCCCGGCCCAAATCCGGGCGAGACTCTGAAACAAGTTCATGGGGGTGTTTTTTTAATTCAAGGAACAGGTTCGCTTAGTTTTTTCAGTTTCGGAAACTTTGCCTTGCATCGTCATAAAATTGCTGCCAGGCACTTTCAAGCGATTTTGTGCCGTTAAAGTAGAATCTCATGGCGGAAATCAGAATGTTATTCAGTTCTTCGTCGTGCAAGCCAAGTTTGCTTTGTTTTATAGATTTTGCGACGGTAATAAAAATTTTTGAAGGATTTTGGCCGCCGAGAATTTCTCTGTTAAAGCGTTTGTCGCTTCCGACGGCGTTCATTGCGCGTTCGTTGTTAACGAAAGTCTTGTTTCCCAAAGCGATTTTTTGCATGTTTTCCGTGTCGCAAGTGAGCTTTAAAAGAATGTCTTTTACAATGTCAGCGTTGTCCGTGCCAGCTGCCGCAGAAATCCACGTTCCGCCCCAAAAAGAACTTTGCGGGCCTTTGCAGACAGCCCAGTCCGTGTTTTTTGATTCTGGGTCAAAACTTAATGCAAGAACGTAGTCAATGAACCATTCGGGCGCAAAATAGCAGAACACGGAAGAGTTCCTTTGCATATCCTGCATCCACTCAGCCGACCACAAATTTGTTTTGTTCGTATATCCTTTGTCAGAAAAGTCTTTTGTCTGCTGAATCCATGCGTCGTAGGTTTTGTCCACAGTAATTTTTCCGTTTTGAACCCACTTATTTTTTGCGTCGCTTGTAAATGTGCGGAAAGTATCGTCATAGCCAGAAACCATGCGGTAGCCTTTCTGCTTTGCAAGTTCTGCCACGTTTTCAAAATTCTTCCAGTTCGAAAGTTTCTTTTGCACAAGCTCAGGCTCATCTGACCCAAAAAGGTCTTTTGCGATTGAACGCCTGTAAATCATAACGTTTGGAAAAGCTTGCCAGGTAACGCCTTTTAATGCCCCTTCAGAATCCGTATAAAGATTTTTTGTGTAGGCAAATTGATTCGCAATGTCTTTTTCGGAAAGCCCAATCTGGCTTTTTAAATCAGCGGTGTATTTGCTTTCAATAAATTTTGTGGCGTAATCTGGTTCGGTAATAAAAATATCGACTCGCTCGTCAGGGGCGGTATTTTTCTGCGCAGCTAATTCTTCCTCAAGATTTTTAAGATACATAGAATTCATGTTTGGCTTTAATATCCAGTTGACCTGAACGTCGCCTATCATTTGAGTCGCGCTGTCGTAAGCCGGATAATATTCACTCATTATTGACATGAATTCGTCGTTCCAGCAGTAAATGTTCAGAACCTTTCCGCCGGAAGTAACTTTTAAATCTTTTGAAGTGGAATTTTCAGTTTGAGCCGAAATAAGTCCCAGACCAAAAACACAAGAAGCAGCGAAAGAAAGAAGTTTTTTCATTTTCCCCCCTGATTTTTTATGATTTTATTTTATTTGCACAGAGAGTCCTCATTATGGGCAAGTTGATAAAAAATTGTCGGAACGGGAGCAAAAACGTTTTTTTGCGGTAGTGCAGACAATTTTTTGCATTTACAAGTTTATAATGCGGAATCTCCGGTAATTTGCAAATGTTTTATTGCAACTTTTTCAAATTTTTGTTAACTGCAAGGAACATTCCCAGCGCAATCAAAACCGCAATTCCGTCGGCGATTGGCTGCGCGTAGATGATTCCGAAAAGTCCCATGATTTTGTTCAGGAACAGTATTAATGGAAGAAAAATGAATCCCTGTCGGCTAACGGCGAGCGCGAGCGACTGTGCGGCCTTGCCCATCGCCTGGAATGTAAAGTTCAAAACGAACATGATTCCTATAATCGGACTTGAAAGCATGAACGCATGAAGAATCGTGATTCCCATCGTTACGACTGCGGCATCGCTTGAGAATATGTTTATAATCTGTTTTGAGAAAACAAAGTAAAGTCCGGTCAGCACAAAGCCTGCAATTACATCAACGAGCGTTGCGAATTTCATAACGCTTTTCATTCGTTTGTAATTTTTTGCGCCAAAATTGTATCCGATAAGCGGTGTGATTCCCATTGCAAAACCAAGCTGAACGAAAATTACGAGCATGTTCGCCTTCATTGCAACTCCCATTGCCGCCGTTGGAATGTCACCAAAAATCGGAACTCCGTTTGCAAAATTCGAGATGAGCGGAATTAAATGTTCGTCCGTTACCTGTACGTCGTGGTAAGAGGCGAGCAATTTGTTCGTTACGATTGAGCTAAGGCTCATCAAAATGTTCGTGAGCGATGCCGGAAGACCGATTGTTACAACGCCTTTTAGGATTCCTCCGCCTATTCTGAAGAATTTTGGGTTAATCGAAAGAAGCGAATTTTTGGATACTGTGTGCCAAATATAGACTACTACAGAAACGATGTTTCCGATTACTGTGGCGATTGCGGCACCGGCGACTCCCATTCCCAAAAGTTTGATTCCGAAGAGATTGTCCAGAATAAAAATCGGGTCAAGGATAATGTTTGCCACCGTTCCGACCATCATTCCGAACATAGAGTTGTTTGCGGCTCCTTCGCCTCGGATAAGGTTTGTGAATGCGGTTGAAACAACAATTATCGGACCTGCGAGAGCCACGATTTGAAGATAGTCTTTTGCGAAATCCTTTGTTGTTGCCGTAGTTCCTACTGCCGCAAGAATGTCCTCCATAAAAATAAGGAGAATTGCGCCGCCAATAATGCCGACTACGATTCCCGCGTAGAAGCAGAATGAACTGATTGTTTTAACTTTGTCGATTTTCTTTTCGCCGAGCGCGCGGCTGATAAATGACGAACCGCCCATTCCGAAAATGTTTCCGGCTGCCATCAAAAATAAAAATACCGGTGTTGCGACGTTAACGGCAGCGAACTGACTTGGGTCGTTTGTGAGTCCAACGAAAAAAGCGTCTACCATGTTGTACAGTACGGCTACAATCATGCTGAGTACTGTTGGAACTGCAAGCTTAAAAACCGCCTTTGGAACAGGCGCACTCTCAAAAATTTCAATATTCTTAATCATGGTGTAAATTTATATATAATGGAAGAATATGTCAATGAAATACAAAGCTTGTAAATATTTTCAGCAAATTGCGGTGTTAGAATTCACGTGCGAGTGTAAAAAAGCTGGAAAGAAACACGTCAGTCCGAAGTCTTTTCGGGGGCGCTTCCAGTTTCTGACGCAGATTAACACAGATACTGAAAAACATGAATGACGGGGAAAATCGCTCTGGAGTGACCATTTTTGTCACCTCGAGCTTAGTCGAGAGGTCTACAAGCGATAGATTTCTCCACTCCGCTATTGTCTGGGAACAGTAGATGTCTCGACTTTGCTCGACATGACTGAGTGGGACGCTCAGAATGACAACTTGCAAATTTTGACGCAGATAAACGCGGTGAGCTAAGTTTTGGAGATTGAAATTTACTTGTGCGTTTCCCGACAGATTTTTACAAAACTGTCGCTATTTTTTTGTCACCTCGAGCGTATTCGAATGAGCATTTTTTTGTCACCTCGAGCTTAGTCGAGAGGTCTACAAGCGATAGATTTCTCCACTCCGCTATTGTCTGGGAACAGTAGATGTCTCGACTTTGCTCGACATGACTGAGTGGGACGCTCAGAATGGCAACTTGCAAATTTTGACGCAGATAAACGCGGCAACGGAAGCACTCTAGATTTTTTAATTACCCTAACAAACTAAAAATCCGATAAAGAATTATGGCAAAAACGGAAACGCCGTGGGGTAAGTTTCTGGCGTTAAAATACACTCGTGCGTTTCCCGACAGTTTTTGACAAAACTGTCGCTTTACTCTGGCGTTTTTTTCTTCTGAGTTGCTGAATTTTAAATAAAGTAAATTCTCTTGTACCCGATAAAGAATTATGGCAAAAAAGAAATTTCATTTAACTTACAACGCACCCGTCACGTTGACGTTTGCTTTTATCTGTCTGGCGATTTTTTTATTGGATTCCTACGTGCCTTTTTTTAGGGGAAAAACGATTTCCACATTGTTCACCGCGCCCGGAAGCAGAGGAGCGCAGGTGTCTTTTGACTGGAAAAATCTTCTTGATTATTTCCGCATGATTTTTCATGTTGCGGGACACGCCGACTGGAATCATCTTCTGGGGAATTTTTCATTTATCCTTCTTTTAGGCCCGCTCCTTGAAGAACGGTACGGCTCATTCATGATTCTGGTGATGATTCTCGTCACTTCGCTCGTAACGGGCGTGGTCAACGTGTGCTTTATTCCGAGCACTCTCCTCGGAGCTAGCAGCATTGCCTTCATGTTCATCATTCTTTCTTCTATTGTAACGCTCGACAAAAAAGAAATTCCTCTCTCGTTCGTTTTGATAGTTCTTTTGTTTGTCGGCCGGGAACTTTATTCGTCACTTTCGGTTTCGCAAAATGCCGCATCTTCTTCCGTTTCGATTGTGGCTCACATCGTGGGTGGCGTGTGCGGCTCCCTCTTTGGATTTTTGGTGGCCCCAAAAAGTCGCAAAGCCCGCGCTTCGGGAAAAACTCTCGTCGAAACTGACGCGTTCGAAACAAAACCCCGTGCAACTGCAAAAAAAGCCTCTGGCGCGGAAAACGATGTAACCGTCGTTGCGGAACTCGGCACGCTTGGCTGATGATATTTTTAGGTCGAATTTCGAGGTTTCTGCCATAAGGTGTGAGCATCTGCTTTTGTGTTATGAAAGAGATTCCGAAACGAGTTCGGAATGACATATTTCCGTTCGGAATAACAGTCTTTGTAAAAACTCGAAATTGAGCCTTTTATTGTTTCTTTTTGATTTTTGATTCTTTGGAGATTTTTATGAAAAAATTTTTTTTGATGATTTTGATGGCTTTGTCGCTCACCTCGGTTCTGTCTGCGAACGAACTTTTTAAGTCGGGCGTTACCGCTTCGTATTATGCCGACAAATTCCACGGAAGAAAAACCTCGAACGGCGAGATTTTCAACATGTATCAGCTCACGGCTGCCCACAAAACGCTTCCGTTCAACACTGTTCTAAAAGTCACGAATCTTGCTAACGGAAAATCCGTGCAGGTGCGCATAAATGACCGCGGGCCTTTCGTAAAGGGACGGGAAATTGACCTTTCGAAGGCTGCTGCCGTAAAACTCGACATGATAAAATCAGGAACGGCAAAAGTTAAGCTCGAAATCGTGAGCGGAAAAAACTCAACTTCATCTTCGGCGAAATCTGTCGCAAAAAAAGCGCAGAACCTTGACCCGAACGAACGCTGGGATATTCAGCTCGGCGCATTTGAGCAAAAAGCGAACGCTCAGCAGCTTGCGACAAAACTCATGAAAGCCGGATTTAAGAACGTAATCTTCCAAAACGTTAAGAGCAAAGGAATTACTCGCGTTGCAATCAGGAACGTCCCGACCGACGAAGTTCAGGGTATTCTTGACAACCTTGAAAACAAAGGTTTTACCGACTATTTTGTTCGCGAGCGTGCAAAAACTACAAATTCCGACGCCAAATAAAAATTGCAGAAAATCAACTTGTCAGTGTAAAAATTTGGGGCGTTCGCTACCGCTCCAAATTTTTGGTCTGTTTTTCAACTCGAACTTCCTCTTAAAAATCTGTGTCCCATCTGAGTTTATCTGTGTGAATCTGTGTGAATCTGTGTCGATAATGCCAACCAAAACGTAGTCGGACTGATCGCTTTTTGTCACCTCGATCGTAGTCGAATGAGCATTTTTTTGTCACCTCGAGCGTAGTCGAGAGGTCTACACGAGATAGCTTTTTCCACTCCGCTATCGTCTTGGGCTGTAGATGTCTCGACTTCGCTCGACATGACAGAGCGGACGCTCGGAATAACTTTGGGTTAAGACTTTTTGATATTGCGTTTTGTGCAATATCAAACTGTAAATCTTTCACTTTACGCAACACTTAATTGAATCTATACTTTCTCCATAAGCAAAAAAATTACGCCGCTCCAAAAAGTGGAACTGGCAATTGATTATAGGAGAAACTCAAATGGGTGAAAATTATTTCAACTCGATTCCGTGGAGAGAAGCTAGACTCCAGCTTGGACACTGCCGCTCAATGGCAAAAGAAGAATTTGCTGATGGCGTAAACGCACTCAAAGGCAAAAAAATCGTTATCGTAGGTTGTGGTGCGCAGGGACTCAATCAGGGACTTTGTCTCCGTGATTCTGGACTTGACGTAAGCTACGCTCTCCGTGAGTCTGCTATTGCCGAAAAACGACAGTCTTGGAAGAACGCTACAGAAAACGGATTCAAAGTAGGAACTTACGACGAGCTTATTCCTACTGCAGACCTCGTTGGAAACCTTACCCCGGACAAGCAGCATACTCCTGTAATCACAGAAGTTCAGAAAAGAATGAAAAAAGGAGCTGCTCTCTGGTATTCACATGGATTCAACATGATTGAAGAGGGAATGCAGATTCGAAAAGATATTACGGTTGTTATGTGCGCCCCAAAAGGACCTGGTACCGAAGTTTATCACGAGTTTGCGCGTGGATTCGGAGTTCCTGATCTTATTGCAGTTCACCCAGTAAACGACCCGGAAGGCAAGGGCTGGGCAATTGCAAAGGCTCTCGCAGTGGGAATGGGTGGCTCAAAGGCCGGCGTTCTCGAATCAAGTTTCGTTGCCGAAGTAAAATCAGACCTTATGGGCGAGCAGACAATTCTCTGCGGTATGCTCCAGGCCGGAACAATTGTTTGCTACAACAAGATGGTTAACGAGGGCGTTGCACCTGAATATGCAACAAAACTTCTTATGCACGGCTGGAACGTAGTTTCAGAGGCTTTGAAGTGGGGCGGAATCACAAACATGATGGATCGCCTTTCAAATCCTGCAAAAATCAAGGCAAACGCACTTTCAAAAGAAATCAAAAAACTCCTTGCGCCTCTTTATCAGAAGCACATGGACGACATTATTTCTGGAAAATTCTCTTCAACTATGATGAAGGACTGGGCTAACAAAGACCACGACCTTCTTACATGGCGTGAAGAAACAGGAAAACTCGCGTTTGAGTCAACAGCAGAATCTTCTGAAGAAATCACTGAGCAGGAATACTTTGACAAGGGAATCTTGCTCGTGGCAATGGTAAAAGCTGGTTGTGAGCTTGCCTTTGAGACAATGGTTGACGCTGGAATCAAAGAGGAGAGTGCTTATTACGAGTCACTCCACGAAGTTCCTCTCATCGCGAACCTTATTGACCGAAAACGTCTCTACGAGATGAACCGCGTAATTTCGGACACTGCAGAATACGGTTGCTACCTCTTCGCGAACGCTGCCGTTCCAATGCTCGAAAAAGACTTTATGCCAAACATTCACACTGACGTTATCGGAAAAGGTCTTGATTCAAAAGACAATTCTGTAAACAACGGCGAACTTGTAAGCGTAAACGCAGAAATCCGCAACCACCCGATTGAGGTTGTTGGACGAAAGCTCCGCGCATATATGACTGCAATGAAACCTCTCATAAAATAAATCGAAATCCTCCAAAGCCTTTTTGATTTTAGGGGTTGTCTGATATTTTGTCGGGCAACCCCTTTTTTGGCTTTTTACGAATCTGATTTTTAAATTTCCGAAATATCGCTGAATTGTAATTTCTTAAAATTATCTAAAGATATACGAATTTTGTATTTTGGCGAAAGCCGTTCCAAAAATTAATCCCCAAAAATCTTTTTTTTACAAATTCTGAATTGAATAATTATCTTTTTTAGTTCTGAATAATCCAAATTTTTCTTGATTTTAACTATTCAGAACTTTATACTTTGCAAACCGTTCATCAGAATGGAAATTCCTATCCTAAAAAGTTTTTTTTGAAAAAGGGGAAATTATGAAAAAATCTGTTTGCGTAAAAACCGCTTTTCTGTTGGCTTCAACGCTCGCAATGCTGACTGCCGGCTTGGCATCTTGTAGCGATTTGAATGTGAGCGACGAAAGGGATTCCGCTTTGGAGTTTTCTGAAAGCGAGAGAGCCGCTATTTCTGGTGTTTCTTCGCTGTATTCAACGGCTCTTACAAAAAGTGCGACGCTTACTTCCGCCACAGTTTCCGGAAACTACACAATTTATGCTACTTCTGCAAAAACTGTATCGATTCCTGCAATTTCGGCCGTAACGGTAAACAACACTTCTCTTGACCGAAAAATTGCTCTTGGCGGTGGCGGCTCTGCCGGAAATTATCGATGCATCGGCTTTACCACAAGCGGTTCCGCAACTGTAACAGTTTACGCCGCAGGTGCTTCTGGACGCTACTTGGCGCTTTACAATTCAAGCGGAAGCCAGCTTAGCAAGCAGGAAGTTTCTTCTTCAATCACGGCGTACAGTTTTTCTGTTTCGTCAAGCGGAACTTACTATTTGATGTCTACCAGTTCGAACATCGATATTTACTACGTAAAAACAGCCGTAGGCTCATCTTCAAGTTCGTCATCTGGTTCAAATTCGTCAAGTTCTTCAAGCTCAGCTTCGATTTCTGCAAGTGATTCGCCTGTTGGCTTTGCTTCAATTTCAAAGCCTTCAAAGTCCGTAACGGTTTCAAACCGCGCAGATTTGATAAAATACGCAAAGGCCGGCGGATACGTGGTTTACATCAGCGGAATGATTGATATGTCGAACGGTTACTTGCCGTCATCGGCAGGCGGCTCTACAAGCGGTCTTGATTCTCTCGTAAAATCAAATACTTCTGGAAAGTACACTTCGTACTCGTCATTTAAGACTGCTTACGCAAAAGGCTGCACGACTTCCACAAACGACAAGTCTTCATCTTCGCCGTCAAGCTCGCTCGGTTCATATCTTTGGGCATGTAACTCGGCTTATGGCGAAATCATCAAACTGAACGTTGCTTCAAACACCCAGCTTATCGGTCTTGATTCGTCATCTGGAATCAAGGGAGGAATGATTAACATTTCGTCTGTTTCAAACGTTGCAATCCGAAATCTTACGATTCAGGACGCTTACGACCCGTTCCCTCACCACGAGGCAAATGACGGCTACAATGCGCAGTGGGACTGTGTTGTGATTCAAGGCTCTTCTAGCAACATTTGGATTGACCACAATACTTTCAAGGATTCAATGGGACTTTCGTATGTTTCTACGAACGGCTCAACAAGCGAAAAATGGCAGACTTACGACGGGCTTTGTGATATGAAAGGCTCAATCAAGAATATCGTAATTTCTTACAATAAATTCCAGGACCACGACAAAACAATGTTGATTGGTTCAAGTGATTCTGACGGTTCAAATTCAACAAGAACAATCACTTTGCACCACAATTATTTCTACAACTGCGGTCAGCGATTGCCGATGGTGCGAAACACTCGATTGCACTTGTTCAACAACTATTACGATGCTTCAAGTCCGACTTACACTCAGCAATATGCTGTCGGCGTTCGAAAAAATGCTCTGATTGTTGCTGAGAACAATTATTTTGGTTCGGGAATCAATTACAGCTTCAAGGATTCTTACGGAACTCTGTATTCAAGCGGAAATTCTGACAACTCAAAGAAAGGCTGTTCTTCTTCTACAAGTTCGTCTAAGCCGTTCTCTGTAAGCTATTCTTACAATGCAGAAAGCGCGTCTTCCGCAAAATCGACTGTGCAAAGTTATGCCGGTGCCGGAATTTTAGCGGTTTCAAAATAAAACGCTGAGGAAGCGGTTGCTTTTTCTGAAAACTCCTTAAACTCCTTGTGAAAATTTAAAAATCGGGGGGGCTTTGAAAACTGAATGTGTTCAGAGCTTCCTTAAGCGGTTTCCAGATTGAATTTTTCGTCGGAAGCCGCTTAAAACTTTCCTTGATTTCTGCTGTCTGATGGTATTCAAAAATAAGGATGCCCAATGCAAAACTGCTGAAATATGCGGTTCGAAAAGTGAAAAGTTTCAAAAATTTTATTTTTGGAATTTTTATAAAATCGGTTAGAGTTTATCAGCAAAACTTAAAAAAGTGAGGAAAATATGAAAAAAGTTTCAAAACTCTTGGCTTTCGCAGTTTGTTCCGCTGCGGTTCTGTTCGCGTCCTGCTCTGATTTGTCTGATGTTGATGATTCTTCTGAAGTTTCGTCGGCAGAACGCGCTGCAACTTACAACGTTACGACGGAAAGTGCTCTTCGTAACGCTATTAACAATGCTTCGGCTGGTACGACAATCAATCTTGGCGGAAACATAAAATTGACTCAGCAGCTCCAGCTCCTGAACAGCGGAACGTCTTCGAGCAAAATCAACTTTAACGGTAACGGCTACACTCTTGACTGTTCAGGAATTTCTTCTGGCTGGGGCGTAAAAGTCAACGGTTCTTACTGGAATATCTGCAACATGACGATTACAAAAGCCCCTGATTGCGGAATCGTATTCCAGGTTGGCGGAAACAACTACGTTTATTATGTTCGAACGACTTACAACGGAGATTCAGGACTTCAAATTTACAACGGGTCACACGACAATTATATTTACAAATGTGAGTCTTACTATAATTACGACTCTGACAATTACGGTGAGGACGCAGACGGTTTTGCCTGCAAACTTTCTGCTGGAAAAAACAATGTGTTTGAAGGCTGCATAGCGGCTTACAATTCTGATGACGGCTGGGATTTATACGGTCAGAGCTATCCTGTTACAATCAAAGACTGCACCGCAAAATACAACGGTTACAGAAACAGTTCCCTCGCTACTACAAAAAATGGTGACGGCAACGGATTCAAGCTTGGTTCGGCAGGAATTTCTGTTGTTCACGTACTTTCAGGAGATACTGCCTACGGTAATCTTTTGAGCGGATTTGATGGAAACGGAAATTCTGCAAAAATCAAGGTTTCGAACTGCACTTCTTACAACAACAAGTATATGCAGTGGTATAGAATCTCTGGCATTGCTAATAAATAAGGAAACGCTGCAAGTTGATTTTTGGGTGGAAAAGTCAACTTGTGCGTTTCCCTGGAGTTTTTCATAGAAAAACTCCAGCTGTTGTGGGAGAGCTTGCGAGTGTGGCGTGGAGTTTTATTGCTCGCGCGTGGCTCGCAATTTAGGGAGGTGTCAACTTGTGCGTTTCCCTGGAGTTTTTCATGGAAAAACTCCAGCTGTTGTGGGAGTGCTTGTGGGTGTGGCGTGGACTTTATTGGTCGCGCGTAGCTCGCACTTACCGGTGGTTGAGCAACGTCGAAGTCACCAAAAGAACGTCATTTTCCCCAATTATCAGTGTCCCATCCGTGTTTATCTGTGTGTATCCGTGTCAAACCCGGCAGGCATTTTTTAGTTAGAAAGCAAATCGTAAATTCTGTCCAAATCTTCGCGGTTGTAATATTCGATTTCGATTGTGCCTTTTGAAAAATCACCTTTTAGTAAAACTTTCGTGCCTAATTTTTCTATGAATTTCTGTTCAATATCCACAAAATCTGGGTCGCGTGCAGGTCTTGGTTCCAAAGATTTTTTCTTTTTGCCCACGCCGTAATTCAGTTCTGCCGCATAGTTTTCTGCTTGGCGAACGCTAAGCTCATTTTCGATGATTCTTGTAAAAAGAATGCGCATGTCGTGAGGATCTTTTACAGAAAGCAAAGCTCTTGCGTGTCCTGACGTGATTTTGTTCTGCGAAAGTGCGTTCAACATGTCTTCCGGCAATTTTAAAAGTCGTATGGCATTTGCAATCGTTGTGCGGTTCTTTCCGACTCTTACGGCAACTTGCTCCTGGCTTAGGTTCGCAACGTCCATGAGTCTGAGATAGCCTTTTGCTTCTTCAACAGGATTCAAGTCGGTTCGCTGAACGTTTTCGATAATCGCGATTTCGAGTTTTTTCTGGTCGTTGAATTTTCTGAGCTGAACAGGAACTTTTTCCAATCCCGCGATTTTTGCAGCCCTCGTGCGTCGCTCACCGGTGATTATGTAGAAAGTTCCGTCACCAACGGCTTCAACCGTAATTGATTGGAGAATTCCGTGTTCTTTGATTGAATCCGCAAGTTCTCGTAATTTTTCTTCGTCAAATTCGATTCGTGGCTGATAAGGATTCGGCTTTAAAAGCTCGGTTTTTATCCAGAGTTGACCATTGCTGTCGGTCTCCACGTTTTGTGGAAGATTCAAAGTTGTGGCTGGTTTTGACTCTGTTTTTGCGGAGTCTTCCTTTTGCTCAGCATCTTCTTTTGTATGGCTTTCAGTTCCAGAAATTACGTTTGCAACGTTTACAGAGATTGAGTCTTCAAAATCCTCATTCTCATCCATTTGTTTAAAAAGTGCGTCCGCACCATCGCCTAATCCGAATTTTTTAGCCACGGTTCATTACCTCTTCTGCAAGCAATTTGTAACTTTTTGCGCCAACGCAGGCCGGGTCATAAGTACAGATTGGCATTCCGTGGGAAGGGGCTTCGGAGAGCCTTACGTTTCTAGGAATTATCGTGTTGAACACTGCATCCTTAAAATATAACTGGACTCGCTGAACTACATCCTGGGCAAGACGGGTGCGAGGATCGTACATCGTAAAGAAAATTCCTCCGATTACGAGATTCGGGTTAAAAGACTTTTGAACCTTTTTTACAGTTTGCAGAAGAAGCGTGATTCCTTCCATTGCAAAATATTCGCATTGCATAGGAACAATGACCGCATCGGCTGCAATAAGACCGTTCATTGTAAGAATTCCGAGAGACGGCGGACAGTCGATAAGAATATAGTCGTATTCGTTCTTAAAGGTTTCGATTACGTTTTTGAGCCAGAATTCACGTTTTTTTTGGTCAACAAGCTCAATTGAAGCTCCCGAAAGTGCAATTGATGAACTTATGGCATCAAGATTTGGAATTTCGGTGTGTTTTATAGTTTCTTCGTGCGTACAAAAAAATCCGCGTTCTTTCGCAATGTCCGGACGGTTCACTGAAATCATCAATTCATAAATGGTTGGTTCGCTTTTTGTAACCCCAACGCCACTGGACATGTTTCCCTGGGAGTCAAAGTCTATAAGGATGACTTTTTTTCCTGCTTGTGCCATAAATGCACCAATGTTGATTGTCGATGTTGTTTTTCCGACACCACCTTTTTGATTTACAAAAACAAATGTCTTACCCATAACTTTTATATTAGCATAAAATCAAAGAATAGTATAGGACACTTATAACGGTAAAAAATTTGCTGGGTGTCCGTTACGGTGTTTCACAAAAATGATGTCTGACCGTAACAGGTCTCCGACTCTCTGCGGTCACAAACGGTCAGAATCATTTTTGTGCTCCATCTTCGCTGCTCCGTCAATTTTTTACGCCTGCAAGTTTTTCTTTCAGAAGATTTTGCGTAAAACCTTGTCTTTAGAGATTCCTTATTTATTTAAATCTCACTAGAATTGTTCTATAAAATTTTAGTTTTTCTAGGGAATATACATGGAAAATTCAAAACGAACAGTAACTTGCGGTGACTTACGGGCCGCAGATGTTGGAAAGACAGTTGTTCTGAACGGATGGGTACACAGAAATCGTTTGCTTGGCGGACTTTCGTTCATTCTTCTTCGTGACCGATACGGTCTTACCCAGGTTGTGGTTGGCGACAAAGCCAGCGACGACGTAAAAAAAATCGCTTCTACGCTCAAATCTGAATATTGTGTGGCTGTAAAAGGTGTTGTTGCAGCCCGCTCAGAAAAAGACATCAACAAAGACATGCCTACAGGCGAAATTGAAGTTGAGGCTCAGGAAATCGAAATCTTTACGACTTCCGAAGTGCTTCCGTTCCAGATTGACGAAGTTCGCCAGAAGGACGGAACAATCTCTCTTCCAAGCGAAGATATTCGTCTGAAGTACCGATATCTTGACTTGCGACGCGCACCGATGCAGCACAACATCATCTTGCGCTCTCAGGTAACTTTTGCGACACGGGAGTATCTTACATCAAAAGGATTCCTTGAAATCGAGACTCCTACATTCATCAAATCAACTCCGGAGGGAGCACGCGATTATCTTGTTCCTTCGCGCGTTCATCCAGGAAAATTCTATTCTCTTCCTCAGTCTCCTCAGCTTTACAAGCAGCTTCTTATGGTTTCTGGATTCGACAAATACTTCCAGATTGCGCGCTGCTACCGCGATGAGGATGCCCGCGGCGACCGCCAGCCGGAATTCACTCAGATTGATATGGAACTTTCGTTCACGAACCGCGAGGAAGTTCTTGAGACTACAGAAGGCTTGATGGGCTACATCTTCAAAAAGACGATGAACTACGAGCTTCCGGTTCACTTTGACCGAATCAGCTGGGACGACGCGTTCGACCTTTACGGTTCTGATAAGCCAGATTTGCGATTTGATCTTAAAATGCAGGATGCTGCCTTCATGGCTGACCTTGCGGACTTTAACGCATTCAAAGCTGGAGCTGCAAACGCAGACCACAATATTGAGCGACACAAGCGTTCAGGACTCAAAGCCCTTGTTGTAAAGAACGTTGCCGACAAATACAGCAGAAAGACAATCGAAGCTCTCGAAGAAGTTGCAAAAATCAACCACGCAAAAGGTCTTGCATGGATGAAAGTTAATGCAGAGGGCAAATTCGAGGGCGGAATTTCTAAATTCTATGCAGGAAAAGAAGCTGAAGTTTGTGAAAAACTTGGCGCAGAGAAAAACGACCTTCTCCTTTTTGTTTCTGATGAAAAATGGCAGGTTGCCTGCGTTGCTCTCGGTGCCGTGCGAAAACAGCTCGGAAAAGACTTGAATCTTTATAATCCGAATGATGAATTCCACTTTGCATGGATTATCGACTTCCCGTACTTTGCATGGAACGAAGACGAGAATCATTGGGAAACTGAGCACCACATGTTTACTCTCCCGCAGAAAAAATACTGGGATACACTTGAAAGCGACCCTGGTGCTGTAAAAGGCGACTTGTACGACCTCGTTCTTAACGGATACGAGTTGGCTTCGGGTTCTATGCGTATCAACGACCCTGCATTGCAGCAGAGAATCTTCAAAATCGTCGGATATTCAGAAGAGCGTGCCAAAAAAGCGTTCGGATTCCTTGTTCAGGCATTTAAATTTGGTGCGCCGCCGCACGGAGGAATCGCTCCGGGACTTGACCGCCTCATAATGCTCATGTGCCACGAGGAGTCAATCCACGAAGTAATAGCATTCCCAAAGAACAACTTGGCAGCTTCTCCAATGGATGAATGTCCAAGCTTTGTAGATGAGCAGCAGCTCAAAGATCTGCACATTGTCTGCACTGAAAAAGAAAAAGATTCTGAATAAAATACGTGGACAAACGCATTATGGGAACCTCTAAAAACTTCAGTTTTTAGGGGTAACTTTGAAAATTTAAGTTGACAGAAAAAATGTTGGCCGGCAGGGGAGGCAACGCTTCTCTAATGCAAAAAAAAATTATTCTGAGTGTCGCGAGCGTTGGCGAGTCGGCTACCTCTAAAGCTCAGCCATCTATTTTTTTTGAAATGCGGCAACGGACGGTCAACATTTTTTTACAAAGCTAAGCTTATAATGCGTTTGCAACACTTACTCGTGGAAAATAAGATGAGCAAAAAGCGGTTTTATTTTTTTATTGTGCTTTATTTTTTCGCTGTGCCAACTTTTCGCTTTTAGATTCAAAAAAGAAATTGATGGTGTTGAGCAGACTTTTGAAGTTGAGACCGACCCTGTTTTAAAACAGGTTTTTGAATTTTATAATTTGTTGTATTTTGACAACAAAATTGATATTGCCGAAGTTGGCTGGACAGATTGCGATAAATTCATCGCGGCGACTTATTTTTATCCTTCGAGCAAAAAGGTTATGTTTGCAGTCTCAAAACCCCGCACAGACAAATTAAAACTCTTCAAAGACATCACTCAGCAAAAAAAATACGATTGGCTTGTTTGCCACGAGTTGATTCACGGATATCTCGTTCAGTACGAAGAGCCTGATTTAACCCATACTTCGCCAGGCTGGAAAAAATGGGCAAACTGGTTCCGCAAAGAAAAAGGCGTAAAAATTATAGATAAA
>NZ_JPUF01000035.1 GCF_014737315.1 Treponema zioleckii
TCAGTTCAGAGGTGGCTTGCTGACGGTGCGGGGCCGGCGGTCCCTGCGGTTATCAGTATGCTCGTGGCGGACCTTTTCGATCGGCCCGCGGCGTAAACTTTTTGGCCACGGTTTTTGACAGTTTTTTTTGAATGGTTTTTGCGTGCGGGAAAGCCTGTCCTGGAACATTCTGAAAAAAAAGGGCATAATCCAAAGTGTGAACCTCTCAAAGTCACACACCCAGTATGGGGCGTGGATTCCGAGACGAGTTCTGAATGACGGGCTTTGCGTTGGAAATTGTGGTTTCGGCGGGCTCAATCACCGGGGGGAATGTGCATGGAGAAAATCTGCGTGTATCAAATAATCTGCGAGCTGTCCGGGTGTATTCGCGTTCATCTGCGTTGAAATGACTGCAGAGAGAAGTTTTTTCTTGAGTCGGTGTATATTAAAAGTAGGATTTATTTATGGTTTTATGTCAAAAGATTTTGGGCGAATTCAAAAAGTATGCGAAAAAAGGACGCGGAAAAGCGTTTTTGATATTCAAAGAGAACCAGCAACTCAATTTTTCAAAAGCCGTTTTGGACTTGTGTTTGCACAATTACGCTTACGACCCGCAATGCGAGGGCGACAGGAGCGAATACGCGCTTCAATTTTTTAGAGAGCTTAATCAAGAGCAAAAGAACGCCGTGGTTTTGAGCATAACCGAGCTTTTAGAGCGATATAAAATCAGCGATGACTGGGATTGCTTGCATTTTTTTATTACTGCGGCAAAGATTTCAAAAGAAGGCTTTTCAAAAGTCGGAAATATTTTGCTAAAACGCTTTGAAGAATGTGATGATTATGAGCTTTTGCACAGCTTTGCTAGTGAATCAATCATTGAGCTTTTGGGTTTTGAGGGACTTGCGAAAGTTGCGGAGAAGCGTGGCGAGGCTTTTTTGCACGACAAAGAAATCGCAGAAGATGATTATCTTTTTTACAGCGTTCACGGACTTGATGGCGAACAAGCGAAGAAAATGCTTGCGGAGAGAGCAAAATCCAACGAGAAAATCAGGGCATTTTTGACTCGAATTGAAGAAACAACAAAAGAGCGAGAAGCATATCAAAAGCAAAAAGAAAGCCTTGAAAGCGCATTTGAGCAAGTAAAAGCCTTAATTAAAAAAAACACGATTGTTCCGCGAAAACTTAGAAAAGCTTTGAGCGATGACGAAGTAAAATACTTTGCAAAAAAGCTGCTTGAACAAAAAAATACAAAAAAAGAGAATAGGCTATATTCGCTTTTTTAATCCGTTTTGGAAAATTGTTTTTCCTGATGCCCCGCACAAATTGCTTCCCTTGTTTTCAGCTCGCAAAAACACTTGGTACAATGAACGCCTCGTCGATGTTCTAACTCCGTTCGCTCTTCCCGAACTTCGCAAAATTGCGCAAAATGCCCTTGAAAGCGACGATTACGCGTTTTTCTACCTTGATTTGCTCAATGAGAATTACCGCGAGGGCGACGGCGAGAAAATTGCGAAAAAACTTGCCAAAGAGAAAAAGCCTCACGATTTTCATCACGCAGGTATTACGGTTCTGAATATTTTTGAAGCGAACACCACAGCAGATTGCCGTTTGCCGCTTGAGCTTTTGATTGAGGAAAGTGTGTGCGGTCAGTGCAGGTTGGACGCGGTGGAATTGCTCGAAAAAGCGGGTGTGCTTTCGGCGGAATTGAGCGAAGAAATGGCTTTTGACTCTTACAAACTGTCGCTGGCATACGGCGATTGATTTTATGTGCGGACAGATTTCCTTTTTGCCGTAGATGCTCACTGATGGGGGATGTGGTTAAATTCGTTGGCGTTTTGCGTAGCGCAAAGCTAGTTATGCGGGGTGGTGCGCAGGGGGCATTTCCCCGAAAAGTGGATTTTATGAGGCCCGGTCAGGGCCGATGGGAGTGCGCTGAAAATGGTGCAGGAAGATTTTTTTTCATCCTGTGTTATTTTTTAGAATCCGCGGGCTTTTAGGTCTGCAACTAGCTGAACGTAAAATTCGCGGACGTCGAAGCCGTTGATGTTTTCGCGGCAAAGGTCGATTATGTCGCCGTGGGAGATTCCTCGCTTTGATTTTTTGTTTTCGAGGAAGATGTAGTTTTCGCCGAATTCGAATGACTTTTCGCCTACGAGTCCGTCGTTCGCGCCGTCAAAGTGTCTGACCAGATAATACGACATGTTCAGGGGGAACTTTCCGCTGGCGCTTTTTTTCATAATCGAGCCGACGCTTTGGGCGTAAACTCCGTGTGCGGCAAAGTCGTAGTCTTTGATTTTTTGGTTCGTTTTTTCGCAGCCTGTTGTGGTTAAATCGGTAACCGCTGCGATAAATGACGGGTTTGTGTCTCCCATTTTCTTGAGTGCAGAATTATAGGTCGCTGAGACGGTTGTTTTTAATCCGGCCGGGGCTTTTTCGAGAAGGTAGTCGGCAAATTCGCAGCCACGGTGCGGCGTGTTGATTGTTGTGAGCGAAGCGACGTATTTTTCTAGCCCGAAGTTTGCGATTGCGTATTTTGCGTCGATTCCGCCTTTTGAGTGCGCGATGATGTTCACTTTTCCGCATCCTGTTTCTTCCGTGATTTTCTTGATTCGCTGGCAAAGTTCTTTTGCGGAATCTGCTGCCGATGCGGCTGATTGCTGTTCGCCGTAAAAAATCTTTGCACCGTTTTTTTCGAGTTCTTTTGGAATGCGTCCCCAATAGTTGAGGAGTTTTAAATCCCTGAAAAATACGCCATGAACCAAAAGCAGCGGGTATTTTGTTTTGCAGATGGAATCTTTTTGCCGTTTTTTGTTAAGCTCGTTCTTTTTTTCTCAAAATGATATTCCCGTTCGGTGACGCAAAGAATGAGCGCGAGGACTATAAGGTTTGCAGCGGGAACCGGGCCTGCCAAAATGCCGATGATTCGGAGTTTTATCCTGAGCTGCACGGAACACACGTAAACAAGGATGATTCCTGCCCAGAATATAATCAGCTCTGTAAAAAAGATAAAAAGTATTTTTCCCCAGTTCTGGCTGAGTGCGGTCTTTAAGCCGGTGGAATAAATTAGGGTTCCGAGCCAAGTTGCGGCGGCGAAGAGAAAAATAATAAAAATTATGAGAAGTCTGTTTCCGAGTGCAAGTTTTCGTAGTTGTTTTTCGTTCATTTTGGCTTTTAATCTATCATATTTTTTGAATCTTTGTTACTGGCGGGAAAATTGTGCTAGAGTTTCAATGTATTCTGGATTGTGTATTCCGCAGGAAGAATCGCTCCTCCTGCGTGTTTTTTTAGAATGAAAGGGCTATTCCAAGTTTTGTGTTGACTACAGAATTTGATTCATCGTCAAGACCGTAGAACAGGTTTGTGGCAATACCGAGATTTTTGGTTGCTTTAAAAAGCAGGTAAAAATCTGCACCGAATGCGAATGTGTCTTTGTAGACTTGTTCGGTGTATGAGTAGTATCCATAGTAGTTCGTCTTTTTGGATTCTTGCGAGATGTATGTGCCTGCGAATCCTAGCGAAAAATCAATATGAGGCTTGTTCACAAGGCTCTTTGCAACGCCGAGTGTGTACTCACTGGTTTCTGTCCCTAATCCGCATTCAATGAAGGCTTGCCAGCCTTTTTTCGTTGTAAGGCGGATTTGAATGAAAGGAATTAAGTCATCGTCGTCGAGCAAAATATAGTTCGCACCGGATATAAAACTTATTTTTAGACCATTCGATTCATCGCTTGTTTCTTTAGTGGCGTTCAGATTCATGGAAAAGTCCGGGCGTAAAGGTGAAAGCCCTTTGAATTGTCCGAAACTTTGCGCAAAAACGGATGATGCCAAAATAAAGAAAATTAGAAAAATTGATTTCTTCATAGCTTGTTAGTTTCCGTATTTGACTACCAATGCAGACATGATGTAAGTCTGTTCTCCGTTAGATTTCTTTTTGCCGTCAACGAGGATGTTGATGATGTCATCTGCCTCTGGGTACTGTTTGAGAGCTTCCTGCCAGAGAATTGTGTAACCTGATTTGTTTGTTGGGCGTTCAACTGTGACTCTTCCGAGGACTTTGAGCTGGTTTGTTGCTGCCGTGTTGTTTCCCTGTAAAGGAACTACGCTGCTGCATCCAAAAAATGCTGTTGCGAGGACTGCTGCCGAGAGAATGCCAAGAATTGATTTTTTCATAATTTGACTCCTTTGATTTGAAAAATATGCTTTACTATACAAAAAAAAGTTGTTGTACAAGCCCTGACAGGAGGCATTACAGGAAGGTTGACCAAAAAATTGTCGGAACGAGAGTAAAAAACGGCTTTTGTGAACGTTTGCAAGGTGAGCCGCTTTGCGGCGTCAATAATTTTCCTTGCACCTTGCACCGCGTGAACAAAAACGTTTTTTACGGTAGTGCAGACAATTTTTTACAGTTGCAAGTTGATAATGCGGAAAACGTGCAATCCCTGCGAGTTTGCTTTCCCCCTTCTTTTTTTAAGAACTTCAAATCAAATTGTGCTATACTTCCTTCCAGTCGTTATGAATATTCGTGTTTTGTTGTTTTTGCATTTGATTTCGATTCCGCTGGTGCTGATTCTTGATTTTTTGTTCGGCGAGCCACGCTGGATTCCGCATCCGGTGGTGATTATTGGGCGGCTCGTTTCGTTTTTGGAACGGCGGCTCCGAAAGTCTTTTACTCCGCGGGCGCTGCGTTTTTGGGGCTGCGTTTTGGTTTTGCTTGTCTGCGCGTTGACTTTTTTTGTGCCATTTTCTGTTCTTGCGGCACTTTCGTTTTCTGCGTTGCATTTTTGCGGGGCTGTGAGCTGGGCGTGCGTGGCACTTGCGTTCGCTCTTGACGTGTTCTGGGGATTTCAGTCGCTTGCGGCGCGATGTTTGGGCGACGAAGCTCTTAACGTATATAGAAAACTTTCGGCTTCGCTTTTTGAAGGCCGTCTTGCGGTGGGAAGAATCGTTGGGCGGGACGTAAAGAACCTTTCGGAGGAAGAAGTTATAAAAGCCTGCGTGGAAACCGTGGCTGAAAATACGACCGACGGAATCGTTTCACCGTTCGTTTTCTATGCTTTTGGTGGCGCGCCTTTCGCGCTTTTGTACAAGGCAATTAACACGATGGATTCCATGATTGGCTATAAAAACGAAAAATATCAGTATTTCGGAACGGCTGCGGCACGGCTTGATGATTTTGCGAATTTTATCCCCGCGCGGCTGAGCGTATTTTTTATGTTTTTTGCGTCGATTTTTTTGCGGCTGAATTTTCTGAACGGCCTAAAAATCTTTTTCCGCGATCGCTACAAACATGCAAGCCCGAATTCCGGGCAGACTGAGTCCTTTGTGGCTGGCGCGCTTGAAATCCGGCTTGCGGGCGATGCCGTTTACGAAGGTCAGATTGAAAGAAAGCCGTTTTTGGGCGACCCGATTCGTGCAGTCGAAAAAGATGACATTTTGCGTACCGTAAAATTGATGCGTCTTTCCGCCGTTTTGTGCATGGCCGGGCTGACTGTTCCTTTTCTGCTGTTTTTTTTCTTTTTGACGTAAGTTAAAGGAAGTTGCAAAACTTACAATTTTTTACGCCTTCAAGTTTATAAACAGTTTGCTATTAATCCCTTTTGCAAAAATTGTTAATTTAGTAAAATCGATTCAATGAGACGTCTTGTTGTTATTATTCTTATTTTATTCTTATTCTTTTTGATTGGATTTTCTCTTTTTACAAAATATGTTCTGAGCGACCGCACTAACCTTTTGACTCAGTTGATTGTTCCTAAAACCCAGAATGCCGAGGAAATTGTTGCGGCACAAAAGGACTCGTCGTATGTTTCTCTCAGCGAGAACGAGACTTTGATTACTTCGCTAAAAATGGACATTGACGATGATGGCTACGAAGACCAGATTGAAGTCATAAAGCTTAACGACAGTCCTTTTTTGAATCTTTATTTTTCTTTATATAATCCGATTCTTTCGTCGTATTCAAAAGAAAGCGTAATTCAGACTTCTGTGACTCAAATTCAGAGTTTTTCTTGCTATGCACTTGATGTTCTCGGAAACAACAAGAATGCATTCGTTTATCAGGGCGTTTCTGATTTGGGACATTCCGTTCTTAAAATTTTGAGCGGAAAGCGCGAGGCGAACGGCGAGTTTTCTATTTTGACGCTGGGGGATTTTGATTCCGTTGGCACAATTTTTATTCAGCAGTCGGCGCGCGAGTCGTCTTATTCCGAGGAGGAAGCTCCAAAAACGTTTGATAGCTACCCGGTGTGGGTTTATGAGGACGTGCCTTCCGCACAGAATCCTTCGCAGACAGACCAGATTCAGACGATGTATGACTGGAATCCTGTCCAGGCGAAATATGTTGAGGTGAATTCCACAAGAATCAACGGAATCAGCGTTGCCGAAAAAAATATGTCGCGAATCCAGGACGGAAAGGTTTCGACTTTCTGCGAATTCTTGAACGGTCTTTGGATTAATCAGAGCAGCGAAAAAGTTGCAAGGTACATTTATTTTGATTACGATGCTTCCGAGATTATCTTTCAGGAAGACAGAACTGAAGAACTTTATTCTTGGACAAACAGCTTGCTCAAAAAGAACGGAATTTATTTTACCGCCGTAAACCAGAGCGTAAAAAATCTCCGGAGAAATTTCGATATAACTCTAATCAATACCGACACCGTTAGAATCAGCGTTCGTGATGATGTTCGCATGAATATTATCGAAAGCAACCTTTGGAACGGCACTTACAAAAAAGTCTCTTCTCAAAAAGAAAACAAGCCTGTAAAACTCAAAGGCGTTGATTCTTTTGCCGAATTGTCTGTGCCTGACGACGGCTGGTCCTTTAAGCTCAGCGACGATGATGAGAAAATCATAAAATTCAAAGAAGATGTTTATGAAGTTTCTGGAAAAAATGGCGTTGAGACTGGAAGATTCCAGAAAACTTCGCTTGACGGAAATCTTATGTTGCAGCTCCGTTCTGATTCAAAAAAATCTTCGCTCACCGGAATCTACATTCCTGCTTTTACGGACGAGACAGACGTTGAAAAAAAGTCACTTGCCCTGCAAAAAGTGATTGTGAATCCTGACGGATTTATTCCAGACAAATCTGCTCCACTGATTCTTACGAAGGTTGTCAAAAAAGACCCTAACGAACTTGCCTCCGGGGAAGAAGTTGTTGAAGTTAAAAAAGCCGGTCCGAAACTTAGCGTAAAAACTTCGCCTCAGTATTTTAGTCCTGACAATGACGGAAAAGATGAATCCGTAACGATTTCTCTTTCGGCTCAGAGCGAGAGCCAGATTAAAAACTGGTCGTTCACCGTTTTGAACCCGAACACTAACAAGCCGTTCTGGTCAACTTCTGGGGCTTCAAAAGTGGAGCCTAAAATCGTTTGGGACGGCCGTTCCGCAAGCGGAATGCTTGTTCAGTCCGCTACGGATTATCCGTACGAGTTCTCTGTGACCGACTCTGACGGTATTACAAACGTTGCCTCTGGAATGCTTCATGTTGACGTTCTTTTGATGCGAGAAGGCGGAAAACTTAAGATGCAGATTCCTTCGATTATTTTCCGAAGCGACCACGCGGACTTTAAGAGCGAGGCTGAGGTTCTTGCAGGTCCTGTGGAGGATCAGGAATCCAAAGGTCTTGACCAGCGCACAATCGAGAATAATATTCGAGTCTTAAAGCGAATTGCCGAAATCCTAAAAAAATTCCAGGATTATCGCGTAACGATTGAAGGAAATGCAAATAACCTTTCTGGCTCGATTGCAGAGGAACGCGAGGTTCAAGTTCTTTCCGAACAGCGTGCTAGATTTGTTCGCGACTGGCTTATCCGAAACGGAATCGAGGCAAAACGCCTTACTGCCGTCGGAAATGGAAGCAAGAATCCTGTTGCACTTGGAGATGACCTGGACAGTCGCCGCAGAAACCGCCGCGTAGATTTTATTTTAAACAAATAGAAACGCACGAGAGAATTATCCTTCTCAAAGGTTGCTCGCAATGCGCCGAGCAACAAGTCTGCCTGCGCAAAACT
The DNA here is from genome assembly GCF_014737315.1 of Treponema zioleckii. Taxonomy (GTDB): domain Bacteria; phylum Spirochaetota; class Spirochaetia; order Treponematales; family Treponemataceae; genus Treponema_D; species Treponema_D zioleckii. Next base: position 7,985 of record NZ_JPUF01000035.1, read on the forward strand.
TGCGGGTAACGCATGGGGGAACTGTTATTTACAAAGGTTACTTGTAGCGTTTCCGAAAACGCCATGAATTTTCTGTTTAACATTAAAGTCAACTTGCGACGTTTCCGTGTTATTGAATAAAACAACTCTTGTCAATAAAATAGAAAAACTATGACTGCTAATGAATTACGCTCAAAATACATTGAGTTCTTTAAATCAAAAAATCACGTTGAGATTTCTGGACAGTCTTTGATTCCAGAAAATGACCCGTCCGTACTTTTTACAATGGCCGGAATGCATCCGCTCGTTCCTTATCTTTTGGGTGAAAAACATCCTTCTGGAACACGTCTTACGGATTATCAGAAATGTATTCGCACCGGCGACATTGACGAAGTTGGTGACCCAAGCCATCTTACTTGTTTTGAGATGCTCGGAAACTGGTCTTTGGGCGATTATTTCAAAAAAGAGTCAATCGCATTTTCTTATGAATTCCTCACAAGTCCAAAGTGGCTCGGTCTTGACCCTAAAAAAATCAGCGTAACCGTTTTTGCCGGTGACGACAACGCACCTCGTGACGAGGAAGCCGCTTCTTATTGGAAAGAAAACGGAATGCCAGAGGATAAAATTGCTTATCTTCCAGCCAGCGACAACTGGTGGGCGGCTGGTCCTACAGGCCCTTGCGGACCTGATACAGAAATCTTCTACTGGGTTGGCGAGGGACTTCCTCCTGTCGGCTCTAACAAAGGCACAGATTCCGCAAACTGGATGGAAATCTGGAACAACGTTTTTATGCAGTATAACCGCGTTGACGAGAAGACTCTTCTTCCTCTCGAAAAGAAAAACGTTGATACAGGAATGGGACTTGAGAGAACGAACTGTATTCTCCAGGGAAAAACTTCGGTTTACCTCACAGAGGTTTTCCAGCCGATTATCGCAAAAATCGAAGAACTTTCTTCCTATAAATATGGCACGGACGCCGAAAAAGACAAGTCTGTACGAATCATTGCGGACCATGCCCGTGCATCTGTATTCATCATCGGAGACCAGCGTGGAGTTAGCCCTTCAAATGTTGGTGCAGGCTATGTTCTTCGCCGACTCATCCGTCGCGCAGTTCGCCACGGAATGAAACTTGGCATTGAAAAGGCTTTCCTTGCAGAAATCGCAGAGTCTGTAATCGAAAACTTCAAGATTGCTTATTCAGAACTTGAGCAGAATGCCGAGAAAATCAAGAAAGAACTTACAGCCGAGGAAACTAAATTCCGTGAGACTTTGAAAAAAGGCGAGAATGAATTCCAGAAACTTCTTCCAAATTTGATGAAGAATCCTAAAAAAATCATCTCAGGAAAGGTCGCTTACAATCTTTACGAGACTTACGGATTCCCGCTTGAGCTTACTCAGGAACTTGGTGCCGAGAATGGCTTTACCGTTGATATTGAAGGCTTCAAGGCTGCCGAGAAAAAGCACCAGGAAGCTTCAAAATCACTTGATGCAGGAAAGGCAAAGGGCGGTCTTGCGGAGCAGTCTGACACTACGACAAAGTACCACACTGCGACGCACCTCTTGCAGCAGGCTTTGGTTGAGGTTTTGGGCGAGCAGGTTGCTCAGAAAGGTTCAAACATCAACAACGAGCGAATGAGATTTGACTTTACTTTCGAGCGTCCAATGACAAAAGAAGAAATTCAGAAAGTTCAGGACATCGTAAACGAAAAAATCAAGGAAGATCTCCCTGTAACTATGCAGGTGATGACTCTCGACGAGGCTAAGGCTGAGGGCGCAAGGGCTTTGTTCGCAAACAAATATGGCGAGCAGGTAAAAGTTTACACGATTGGACGTGACCCAAAAACTGACTGGTTCTCTAAGGAAGTTTGCGGTGGCCCGCACGTTCAGCACACTGCACAGATTGGCGACTTTAAAATCGAGAAGGAACAGTCTTCTTCCGCTGGCGTTCGCCGAATCCGCGCTACGATTTCTGGTGGACTTCCGCTAGAATCATAGAAAATTGTGTAACGAATTTTGTTCATAAGCATTAAATAGTTAAACCATAAAAAAACGTTATGGTCTTAACCGAAATGCCATTGGTAGAATCCCGTTTTCCTTTTTTGGGTGAACGGGATTTCGGCAATAGAATTGGCTTCTGTTTGACAGAATTCAATGTAACAAATTTTATAAGAATTTGTTCTGAAATTGCCGAAATTTATTCTGTGGATTGAAAAAATTCGGTAATAGAAAAATAAATGAAGAGGTTTTTGAAATGAAGCGTTTCGCTCTTGCACTAACATTATTTTTTACTTTAGCAGCAAATTTGATTGCGCAGGCTGATTTAACTCCGTTGGTAATTGTTAAATTGAATAAATCTGAGACAATCACACTAAAACAACTTAAAACAAGAGTTGAGATGTATCAGAAACAGAACAATATCCAGTCTTTTACAGCTGAGCAGAAAAAAGAAATTTTGGATGCTATGGTTGATGAAAAACTTGTTGTTCAGGCCGCACAGAAAGCCGGAATGAATCTTACAGATTCTCAGGTGAATCAGTATTTTTTGCAGAGCTTGAGTCAGCAGGTTGGCCGACAGGTTACAGAAGCTCAGTTTGCTGATTTGGTAAAAAAACAGTATAACAAGACTTTGGATGAATTTTTTAAGCAGCAGATTGGAATGAACACGACTGATTACAAGAATTTCTTAAAAAATCAGTTGATTGCACAGCAGTATGTTCTTCAGCAGAAGAAAGATGAAATTCAGAAAGTTGCATGTACCGATGAGGAAATTAGAAAATTCTATGAATTGAACAAATCATCTTTCGTTCAGAATGATATGGTAAAATTGTTCCTTGTTGTTGTTCCAAAAGGAACTGATGCTAATGGGGCAAAGACTAAAGCTACGAAGATGCTTAACGATGTTAAGGAAAAGAAATTGACTTATGACCAGATTAAGGTTGGTTCTACAAAAGACAATTCTTATCAGGGCGGTGAGCTTCTTATTCAAAAGTCAGCTTTGCATGCACAGCAACTTGGTATTTCTTACAACGATTTGATTGAATTATTTGGTCGTGATGTAGGTTATATATCTGGTTTGAATGAAACCGACAATGATTTTCAGTTCTATTCAATCAGAGCAAAATATACCGCAAAAATGCTTGGTTTGGCCGATGTTGTTCGTCCAGACACAACGATTACGGTGTATGATTATATAAAATCCAACTTGACCCAGCAGAAACAGGGCCAGGCTCTTATTGGGGCTGTTCAGAGCATTACAAAGTCTCTTGACAAGCCGGAAAATGTTGATCGCAAAAAGACTGGCGATGAACTCTTGAAATTGCTTAATTGGTAAATTAATGTCACGAAGAAAAAGTAGAATTATTGCCTTTCAAGGATTGTATTCTCTTGAAGTCGGAAAAATTCCGCTTGATGATGTTTTGGCATTGTCTTGGGTGAACAAAGCGGATGTTGAGTCGTTTAATTCTGAGGAAGGTGCGTTCGCACGCCTTTTGATTGCTGGTACTGTCGAGCACCTTTCAGAAATTGACGAGCTTATAAAAAAGAATCTTACAACCTGGGATTTTGACCGAGTTAATAAGGTTTCTCTTTCTGTGCTAAGGATGAGTATTTTTTCCTTGCTTTATCAGAAAGATATTTTACCATCTATAGTAATTGATGAAGCGATAAATATTTCACGTGAATTTGGTCCAGATGATTCATTTAAGTTTGTAAATGCTCTTTTGGATAATATTAGAAAATCTATGGATGCGAAAAATTAGCCTATGACATTTTCTTTTGTCCTTTTACGAAAAAAGTCTGTATACGCTTGTTTTGTGAGTGCGCTTGTTCTTTTTGTTGCTGGATTTGGACTAGTTTCATGTCAGTCGGAAGACAAGTCTCTCTCGTACATGTCTGCAATTGGTGTTGCTGATAATCTTATTCGCTCAGGAAAGGCTGGTGAAGCGATTGAGCATCTTAAGCGGGCTGAGCGTTATGCTGCGAGTCCAGCTGCTAAGATTGGTGTTTACAGGCGTTACATAACAATTGGCGAAAACAAACTTGCGGAGCAGGTGCTTGTAAAGGGATTGAAGAAAATTTCTGAGAACTTGGAACTTTCGGCAGTTTATGGTCAGTTTTTGCTCAGAACAGGTCGTGTTTCAGAGGCTGTAAAAGTTACCGAGGTTCTATCAGGAACAAAATATGGCTCAATTCATTCTGAGGCTGTCCTAAAGAATAATTTTAGCGATGCGACTGATATCGTTTCTTTTAATAAATCTTATATTGATTCTGATTTTCGGACAGTCTACGAAGATATTTTTAAAAGCACTGAAGACAATCATTGGTTGATGAATGCAGCCCTTATCTATCTTGCAAAAGGAGATTATATTACGGCTGCTAATTTTCAGGTTCCTAACATGCGTTTTGCAGATTCTGAGGAAGCTTATTTTTGGTCTTTGGTGCAGTTTGATTCTGAGAATTATGAGCTTTGTCTTTATGACTTGCAGCAGGTTAAAGCTGGAAAATTCAAGGCTGAGTGCGTTTCTCTCACTTCAGATGCGATGATGAAAATTGGAGAGCCTGAGGCTGCCGCTCATGCCCGCGAAGCATTCTTGGAAGACGCTCTTGCAACGAATGTGGATATTCCGCCAGTTTTGGCCGTAAACAGTGCTATTTCTGAATACAACAAAAAAAATTACTCTTCTGCTTATAATTTATTGCTTTCAACAATGGAAAAATACCCGGAGTATTCTCCTGCGATGATAACTTACGCAAAATTCGCTTGGGAAGAATCTTCTCCTCCTGAAATGACGGATTTGGAGAAGATGGTTCGCGAGACAGATTTGCGTACTGCCCGAATGAAGGCAATGGATGAGCGCCCTCATTTTTTGGTTTCTGATGCACTTGCTCGTATGGAAAAGTGTATTGAAACTCAGAAAAAGGAAGGGCGTGCGACCGACGACGATTTGCAGATGGAGCGGCTTTCGCTTTTCTTGAAGTCAAAGTCTTCTATGCCGTTAAAGGCGCGGGTTTCTGAGATTTGGAAGGAGCTTGAAAAGAATGAAGAAGGGGTAAATCTTTATCCGTCAAAGCTCGTTCAGTTTGCCGTTCAGAAATTCTTGTTTTATGGCATGGTTGATGATGCCCGAACACTTTTTATGAATTTTGTTAGCGCGAAATATTTGAATTCAGAAGAGCAAAGTAGGCTAAAGTCAAAAAAGAAAGCTGATGCTGATGTATATTACGATGTTTTTGGTGGAGAGCGAAAAGTTTCTGTCAAAAATATTCCTGAGTCCGTTATGCGCAGCGCATTTGGCGAACAAATTGCTAAATCGGTGGATTCGCTTGAAGTTTGGGAAGTTGAGATGGCTGCATATTTTGCCTTGCTTGATAATAACCATGTTGTTGCTCGTAAGTTGTATGAGTACGTTGTTTTTAAAACTGGTGGTGTCGTAAATGATTTGAAGCGAGGTGTCTTTGGAGCGATTTCTCCAATGGCGGCTACGTCTTCTTCCGCAAATCTTGCAATGATTTATAGTGGTCTTGGAGAGAAGAAAAATGCGCTTGATTTATATGGTCTTGCCTCTGGAAAAGAAAAAAATAAAACGTCTGAAGGCTGATTTGCTTTATCGAATTGCAAAGATTCAATTTGGTCAGGGGGATACTCAGCAGGCAGTCTTGTCTTTGGATTATTGTCTTGCGCTTGATTCTCAGAATGCTGATGCGAGACTTTTAAGGCGTACTATTGACGCTTCAACGAATAATAAAGTTGAAAATGATACTTTTAGCGGCAAAAATGGTATCGACAAGGCTGATGATAAAACTGTTCTATAAAAATATAAAAAATAGAAAGCAAAAATGATTTTGAGATAAAACAAAAAGGGGTATCAACCGATTTTTAGTTGGTTGATACCCCTTTTGTTTTTGTATGCAAATTACTCAACAACTGCGATGATGTCTGCATTCTTGACGATGAGGTATTCCTCGCCGTCAATTTTAACCTGTGTTCCTGAATATTTGTCGTACATTACGCGGTCACCGACTTTTACAGAAATCTTTTCTTTTTCGGTTCCTGGACCAACAGCTTCTACAGTAGCAGTCTGGGTTTTTTCCTGTGCTGTTTCTGGAATGATAATTCCGCTTGCAGTCTTTGTTTCTGCCTTTTCCTGTTTCAAAAGAACTCTGTCTGCCAGTGGTTTAAGTTTCATATAAATGCCTCCAAAATATTTCATAAAAGATTGCTATTAGCGTAAATATAGTAAGGGTTATTACAAAACGTCAATATTTTTTTTAATTTTTGTTTTACTGGGTCAAAATGACTCATTTATGATTTAATAAAAATGTGGTGTGTCAAAATTTCTTGAAAATCTAGAAGTATATACTAATAAAATGCAAAATCGTCAAGTTTTTTTTTGGAAAATAAGTGATTTTTTAAGGTTGGCTGAAGAAAAATTAAAAATTGTCATTTTTTTTAGATTTTTTTGTCGAAAATCAAAAGTTGGCACGTATCTTGCTATATATAAAGTGACAATAATTTTGAAGGAGATTCGATTATGAAAGACGATATTTTTTCTATTTATATGGCTCAGGTTGGTAAAATCCCACTTTTGTCTGCTGATGAGGAGACCGAACTTCTTAAAAAAGCCTCGAAAGGTGATGTTTCTGCGAAAAATAGGATAGTTGAATCGAATCTTCGTTTTGTTGTAAAAATTGCACGTGATTATTTGAATCGTGGTCTTGATTTTGAAGATTTGGTTAACGAAGGAAATGCGGGACTTATGACCGCTGTGGATCATTTTGACCCATCTATGAATGTTCGTTTTATTACTTATGCTGTTTGGTGGATTCGTCAGACGATTTCTAAGGCCGTTAACGAGAAAGGCAGAATGATTCGCCTGCCGCTTAATAAAGTGAATGAGCTTGTTCAGATTGAGAAGGTTCGAAAAATACTGGGAACCGAAAAATCTGAAGATGAGATTGTGAGTGAGGTTTCGAAACTTTTGAATATGAAAGAATCCAGAGTTCGAGACTTGCTTGCTAGCAGCCGTTCAACTAAAAGTCTTGATGCGCCGAAAAATAACGATGATGCTAGCGACGGTACTTTTGGCGAACTTTTGGCCGATGAGCGTTATGCAGTGCCGGAAGAAGAAGTTATGAATCGTGCTTTGCATTCAGAAATTGAGTCAGCTTTGAAGACTTTGAAACCTCGTGAAGAAAAAGTTATCCGCTTGCGATACGGGCTTAACGGCGATAAACCAAAATCTTTGAAAGAAATTGGCGATATTTGCGGGCTTACAAAAGAGCGAATCCGACAGATTGAAAAAAATGCCATAACGACTTTGAGAATGCCTTCGAGAAGCCGAAGGCTGGAAGGTTTTGTAGCTTAATTTGTCTGTTTGATTGCTGCGAATGCATCTATTCTGGCCAGTTGCATGATCTTTTCGTCGCGGACAGGATCGGCAATCTTGAAGGTAAGTTCGCCACTTTGCGCGGTTCCGGTAATTTCGCCGGGACCTCTTAGTTTTAAATCCTCTTCTGCAATTTTAAATCCGTCGGTGGTTTCGTGGAGTGCCTTCATGCGGGCTATTCCGTTCTCGGTGATATCTTTTCGGTAAATCAAAAAACAGTACGATTGGTCGGCTCCGCGCCCGACGCGCCCGCGGAGCTGATGCAAGGCTGCAAGACCGAATCTGTCTGCTTGTTCGATTACGATGCAGGTTGCATTCGGCACGTCAACTCCGACTTCGACGACTGTGGTTGCCACGAGAATCTGAATCTTATTCAATCTGAAATCTTCAAGAATCCTGTTTTGTTCATCCTCGTCAACTTTGCCGTGTATTAAAGCTGTTTTGAATTCTGGATAAACATTTTTTGAGAGAAAATCGTACATTTCTTCTGCACTTTTTAATGCCGACTTTTGAGTTCCGTCATCCTCACTTTCAAGATTATTTTCGATTGCGGGGTAAACGAAATATGCCTGATGCCCGTTTTGCAATTCTTTGCGGACGGCTTCGTAGGCGTTGTGTTCGTTGCCTGCCCGCACGAGGTACGTCGTAACAGGTTTGCGTCCCTGTGGCATTGTGTGAATCGTAAAAACGTCAAGGTCCCCGAATACCGTAAGCGCGAGAGTTTGTGGAATCGGGGTTGCGCTCATCATTAGCAGGTTTGGTTCGCGGATAATCGAGTCTACGCTTTGGCGGCCTTTTTCGAGAATCGCGGAGCGCTGCATTACGCCGAATCTGTGCTGCTCGTCGATTATTGCGAGCGCGAGGTCGTGGTATTGCACGTTCTTTGAAAAGAGGGCATGAGTGCCGATTACAAGATCTATTTCTCCGTTTTTGAGTGCCGCAAGCAGGTTGTTCCGCCCTTTTGTTTTTAGGTTGCCGGTAAGGTATGCAACGCGGACACCGACGCTTTCGAGCTGTTTTGCGGCATTTTCGGCGTGCTGGCGGGCTAACAGTTCTGTTGGTGCCATAATCGCGCATTGGCTTCCGTAGTCAATTATTCTGAGAGCCGCAAAAAATGACACGAGGGTTTTTCCGCTTCCAACATCGCCTTGTAGCAAAGCGCGCATCGAGAATGTTTTTGAATTTTTTGCCTGGGAAGTGTCGTAGTTTTTATCGATGTCGTAATTCAGCAAGGTGATTACGGATTTTTGATCCTGCGTTGGACTGAACGGCAAACGCCCTAAAAATTGTTTTTGTCGCGGTGAAAGTGAGCCGTTGAATTCATCATCAGAAATTTCTTTTTGATTTTTGATTCCGCTTTTTGAAAGGTCTGGAAGTTCTCCGCGGTGAGCCAGTGCTCGTTCCGCTATGACTTTTTGAAAAAGAAAAAGTTCTTCGTAGACGAGCGTGTTTCGGGCTTTTGCTGCGTCCGTTAAAGTTTGGGGCTGGTGAATTTTTTTGATAGAATCTTTTTTTGATAAAAGTTGATATTTTTTTATTAATTCTTCCGGGAGTTCGTCCTCAATTCCGATGGAAAATTGATTCAAAGCCGAGGCGACTGTTTTGCTGATAATCTTTCCGGTGAGTCCTTCCGTAAGATGATAAATCGGGAATACTTTTGAATTTGGAATGGGACTTGCAGAAAAATCTGCGAGCTTTCCCGAATCAGTAATTTTTTCTAGGTCAAATTGCGTGCATTGATATTTACCGTATTTTACTTCGAATCTTCCGGTGACGGCACAAATCGAACCGATTGGATGGGATTTTTCGAGAAAAGCCCTGTTGAATGCGATAAGTTCCGCACTTCCTGTGCCCTCTGTTATAATCAGTTTTAGGGTGCGCATCTTTCCGAAACCGAACCATTCATGCGCGATTACCTGCGCGATTGTGTGCACTTTTTCGTGCGTTTGAACGCTTTGTGCAATCGTTACCCTTTGGGTTCTGTCCTCATAATCCCGCGGGTAGAACTGCAACAGGTCGCCGATTGTAAAAATGTTCAGGTTCGCGAAAAGCGCTGCTTTTGCTGGTCCCACACCCGGTAACGTGGAAATTGAATTGTTGATTTCGGAAACTTTCATAAATCCTCTGATTTAGAATTTTAATGCGGCTAAAAGTTTGCAAAGATAGTCTATGAGGTACGTTCCTCCGACATATATTGCGATAAGAATTATTACGCTGATAATCAGTGCATTTTTGTACGGAACGGGTCGCTTTCCTGTCAGAATTGACGAAACTCTGTAAACAAGCGTTGAAAGTCCCCGGTCGAGCTGTTCCCAGATTGAACCGTACGAGCCGTATCCGCGCGAAAACAAAATTACAAGAAGTCTGATTACGAGAAGAATAGCAAGGAATCCGAGGATTGAAGAGACGACTCCCCAAAGCAACGAGAGAATCCGTGCCAGAATCGAACCGACTGTTGGAAATTGACCAAGTGAAAAATTGATTAGAAAAAATGATATTGCGTACAGAACGCAGATTGCGAGTGCCGGCGAAAGGTCAAACGCAGAGAATCTGAGGAATCTTATGCGACGGAAGATGTTCAGATACGGGTCGCAGATTGTGCTTAAAATTCTTCCGAAGGTCGAGTAAGTGAGGCTCGGAACCCAAGTGATGATGATTCGTAGGAAGCACAAGAATGTAAAAATCGAAACTGCGCTTGCAAGTATTCTAAAAATGTAGGTTAGTGGCATAAAATCTCCTTAGAGTTAAGCACTGCCATTCTGAATCAAGGCGACTGCGACAACGTAAGCGGTCGAGTTCGGAATGACAGCTAATTAGTTTTTTTAGACTACCCAGGCGTCCTTTACGAATTTTACCGTTTTTACGGTGTCCAAAAATTCTTTGGTGCCAGGGGCGGTGAGCTGGGAATTCGCTTTGATGATATATGAATTTTCAGCTGTATCTACATGTAAATATATAGAACAATTGCCCTGAACGCCAAATAAAAATTCTTTCAAATCAAAAATTTGTCGTTCATCTTTGTAGCCTGCTTCCAGCTGAATGTGAACTTCCTGCACGGCGCGCTCTTCCAGCTGTTTTGGGTCTTCGATTGTGTCAACCAAAAAACTTGGTGTTTCGCGGCTTGCGTCTATTTTTCCTCGGAAGGCATAAATTCCGTCGTTCTGGATTTTGTCTTTTAATGCTTCCCACGTGTTCGGGAAGAAAGTTAAGTCGATAATGCCGTTGTAATCCTGCAATTTTGCAAAAGCCATGAGCGAGCCTTTTTTTGTTGTGATTGTGCGTAATCCCATTACCATTCCGACTGCGGAGTAAACTTTGCCAGCGTCTCGCGGCGCGCGGTGGTTCGGGCTTGCTTCTTCGAGAGCCTGTTTTTCTGCGGCTGCGATTTTTGCTTCTCGTGCCATCGTTAGCGAGTTGACCGTGGCTTTTTCGTAGGCTTTGCGGTAATCGTCGAGCGGGTGGCCAGAGACGTAGCAGCCGATAAGTTCCTTTTCCATGTTCAGTTTGTCGAGTTTTGAGCAGTCCGGGACTTCTTCGTAAACGTAATCGCTGTATTCTTTTTCGTCCGTGTCGCCAAAGAGACTTAACTGACCGTTATCCGAGCCGGAGTGGATTTTTTCGGCATACGCGTAAGCTCGTTCGAGGTTTGCGAGCAGAGTCGGTCTGTTTTTGTCGAGATTGTCGAATCCACCGCATTTTATGAGGACTTCGATTGCTTTTTTGTTCACGCAGAGTTTTCCCATTCCGTCGGAGCGGTTCATAATTCGCGTGAGAAAGTCCATAAAATCCTTGTAAGGGCCATTTGCCTCGCGTTCTTCAACGATTGCCTTTGCCGCCGTGTCGCCCATTCCTTTGATTCCTTTGAAGCCGAATACGATGTGCCCGTCAACCACGTCAAAAATGTCGTCCGAGCGGTTTACGTCCGGCGGGTCAACTGGAATTCCGATTCGACGTGATTCTTCAATGTATGCCGGAAGTCCGTCGGTCGAGGTGATTTCGTTCGTAAGGTTTGCCGCCATGAATTCTGCCGGGTGGTTAGCTTTTAGCCATCCTGTGCGGTATGCGAGAACCGAGTACGCGGCGGCGTGCGATTTGTTGAATCCGTAGCCCGCGAACGGAACCATGATGTCGAAAATCTCGTCCGCATGTTCTTTCGTGAATCCTTGTTTTATGGCACCGTCCTCAAATTCAACTTTCTTTCCCATCATAACTTCAGGCTTCTTTTTTCCCATCGCACGACGGAGCATGTCCGCGGCACCGAGGGAGAATCCCGCGATTTTCTGGGAAACCTGCATAATCTGTTCCTGATAGACCATTACGCCGTAGGTTTCCTTAAGGATTCCTTCAAGACACGGGTCAGGGTAGGTGATTGTCTCTGGCTTCCATTTTCCGTTGATGTAGTTCGGAATGAACTGCATTGGGCCTGGGCGGTAAAGCGCGTTCAACGCAACGAGGTCTTCAAGTTTTTCCGGGTGGAATTGGCGCAAGATTTTCTGCATTCCTGGAGATTCAAACTGGAAAACTGCCGCCGAGTCTCCCCGGCAGAATAGTTCGAAGGTTTTTTTGTCGGTTTCGCTCACGTTCGCACAGATAAAATCCGGTTCGCCTTCTTTTTTGTGCTTGTTGATGATATTCTCAGCATATCGGATTAGAGAGAGCGTTTTGAGTCCGAGATAGTCGAATTTTACGAGTCCGCAAGGCTCAATAATGTCCATCGTGTACTGAACGCCGACTTTTCCCGTTTTGGAATCCATAAAAACTGGTGCCCAGTCCGGCAATTCCGTAAGCCCGATTACCATTCCCGAAGCGTGGAGACCCGTGTTTCGTTTGCAGCCTTCAAGTTTAATCGCAAGGTCAAAGAGTTTTTCGTACCGCGGGTCGTGCCTGTATTCGGCGAGCTGACCTCCGTCCGGGAACTTTTCGTTTGGTGGCTCAAAGCAGTTTTTGAGTTTTGTCTTGAGATTTTCGGAGACTTTTGATTTTAGCATGTTCACTTCGGCAAGCGGGATTCCGAGAGTTCGCCCAACGTCCGCAATTACGTTCTTTGGTTTTAGCGTTCCGAACGTTACGATGTGACCTACTTTTTTGTCGCCGTAAAGGTCTCTCGTGTGCTGGATGATATCCTGCCGATAATCGAAGTCCATATCAACGTCAAAATCCGGCATGGAGACGCGTTCTGGGTTTAAGAATCGTTCGAAAATCAGTTTGAATCTGAATGGGTCAATGTCGGTAATTCCGAGCGAATAGGCTACGAGGGAACCCGCGCCCGAACCTCGTCCCGGCCCGATTGGCATGTACGGCTTTGGTCGGTTGTTCACTTTGTCGTAAGTTGACTTTGACCAGTTGATGAATTCCCATACAATCAAAAAGTAGCCTGAAAAACCCATTTTTAGGATGATTCCCATTTCGTATTCGCAACGCTGGCGGATTATTGGCGTGATTTTTGGGTAGCGTTTTCGGAGACCTTCCTCTACAAGGTGGCGCATGTAATCATCCTGATTTTTCGTGTAATCATCGTGATTCTGGAATTCCTTCGGCAAATCGAAGCGGGGAAGGGTGCCCTTTAACTCTGGAGTTGAATATTGATGAATCGTAAGGTTGCACATGTTTGCAATCTTTATTGTGTTTTCGTAGGCTTCTGGAACGTCCGGGAAGAGCTGCCGCATTTCCTGCTCGGTTTTAAAATACCATTCGTGTTTATCGTCGCCCATTGTCTGGTGCGGTTCGTTCATATTTTTTTTGAATCCGATGCATCGAAGGCAGTCCTGCGCTTCCCAGTCCTCTTTTTCAACGTAGTGAATGTCGTTCGTCGCCACTAGAGGAATGTCTAGTTCGCGGGCTAGTTTGATGAGTTTTTGGTTGACGATTTTTTGGTCTTCAAGTCCGTGGTCCTGAATCTCTATGTAGTAATGATCCGGCCCGAAGAGATTTTTATATTTGAGGGCGAGTTCTTTTGCCTCTTCGTCTTTGTTCGCCAAAAGAAGCTGCGGAAGTTCACCCGCAATACAGGCCGAAAGGCAGATTAGCCCTTCGTGATATTTTTCAAGAAGTTCAAAGTCGATTCGTGGTTTGTACCAAGTGCCTTCTGTATATGCGATTGACGAAAGCCAGCTCATGTTCTTGTAGCCGGTCTGGTTTTCGCACAAAAGGATTAAGTGAAAATATCGTGCCTGTCTGTCGCCGTCTTCGCCTTTGTGGCTGTACGGAACGGATTTTTTTTCGAGGTGAGAGCCGTAAGCAACGTAAAATTCTTCGCCCACAATCGGGTTGATTCCGTTAACGTGGCAAAGATGCTCAAAGTTGAGCGCACCGAACATGTTTCCGTGGTCTGTGAGCGCAAGTGCCGGCATGTTTAAAGACTTTGCCTTTGCAACCAAGTCGTCGAGTTTTGCGCATGAATCCAAAAGTGAATAATCTGAGTGCACGTGAAGATGAACGAAATTCGAAACCGGAGTGCCTTCCGGCGCGTCAGGGAATACGTGATAGTCTGCCAAAGCAGTCCTCCCAAAGTCAATTTGCTATTATTTGAGCGTTTTATAATGCGAAATCCCTAGTATAACGAATAACAAATAAAAGTCATGCTGAACTTGTTTCAGCATCTATATTTAGAGATTCCGAAACCGAGTTCGGAATGACTAGTTATTTGAAATCCAATGCACTAGTTTGATTTATTTTTCTATTATACAAGAATTGATTGAATGTAGGAACGGAGATTTTAGAAAGTTATTTAAAAGATGTAAGGCAGAAACGAGTTGTCTCTGCCTTACGAAGTGCAATTATGGAGGTTTCATTATTACACAATTGACTTAGACGAGGTTGGCATTTTTATTCGTGCAGTCATTAATATTATCGTTTGCCTGTAAAAGATAAATCTTTTAACATTTTGAAAATTTCAGACAAGTTTCAATAAAAAAAATCCCCCGGACGGGGGATTGCCACACGGATTGGATTCCGCTAACGCGGAATCTGGTGGGGTTATTCAACTTTTATAGAAGCAATTTTTGCACTTGAAGAAGTTGTTCCTTTTATTGCGTAAGTTCCGGCAGGAAGCGTGTAGCTGTAGCTTGGCGCAGTTGATTCATTTGTTATGGCAGTTTCAGAAACTGTACCATCTTCGCTGACAGCGTAAAGCGCGGCACCTTTTAAATTTGAATCTGAGAACGAAATCTTTTTTGTAGAATCAATCTTGAAGTAGACTGTTCCGACTGCCTTTGTGCTCAGGTTTGCACCTTTGCTATCAAGCTTTGCTGTTATCAGGATTCCAGATTTTGTCTGAGATTCACCTGCATTCTGACTTGAGAACACGGCAGCGATGTCTGTCCCATCTACATCAATCTTGCTTGTTGTCAAGTTGTACGTTCCTGCAGCAAGTGCCTCAAGTCCGCTCAAATCGTCGGCTGGGGCGGCAGTAACGGTAACCTCACACGTTTTTTCAATCGTGCCGGCCTTTGCGGTAATCGTTACGGTGCCTTCGGCTACCGCAGTGATTTTTCCATTTTTGTCCACGGTCGCGATTGTCTTGGCGCCTGAAGACCATGTAACAGAATCTGTCGCGTCGGCCGGTTCCAAAGTCGCTGTGATTGTCTCTGTCTTTCCGGCAGTCAGTTCAAGTTCTGTTTTGCTCAATGTTAAAGCTGTTGCATGAATCGCTTCTACAGTCACTGTGCAGGTAGCGGTAAAGCTTCCGTCTTTCGTCGTCACGGTGATTGTCGCTTCTCCTTCCTCAACAGCCGTAATTTTTCCGTCGGAAACTTTTGCGACGCCCGTGTTGTCGGAAGACCATGTAACATCCTGTGTCGTGGCGTTTGCAGGCTCGATTGTTGCGGTGAGTGTCTCGCTATTTCCGGCTTTCAGAGCCAACGCCGTCTTGCTCAGAGAAACACCGGTCACGGCGACGTTTTCCTCTGTGGTTGTGCCGCCGGATTCGCCGGCCTCCGAGTTTCCGCCGGAAGAACTGTCATAGACCCATTTTGTTCCGTAGACTTTTGTGAGAGTTGTCTTGTAGTTCGTAACAGCAGATTTCAGGTCGTCGATTACCGTATAATTCGTATCTTCGACAGAATCATTGAATGTGTATGTGAAATCTCCGCCCTCGACGCGACCGGCATATTTTTTGACATTCTCGACCGCGGCCGCAGGCTCATCGGCTTTATACGAATAGAAGCTGCTTGCAGTGTCGAAATTCGAGTAGTAGTTGCTTCCCTGATAAGAAACGACCGTGGCCGGAACGGTGTCGCTTCGGTTTGAAACCACATACGCATCGTAATCAGCAGACGTATCAATTCCCTGCTCAGACGCGGTGACTTCAGCACCTTTTGCAACATACGACGTTGCGCCATACGGAATGAACGTATATTTTCCTTCCATGTAGTTGTTGTATGCTTTTATTACACCTCCGTCCTCTTTGGAGAAAGTTCCCAAATTTGCAGGGTCTCGTTTAGTATCTCCCGCATAGACATCCGTTCCCTGCATAGAAGTCATCATCGGATTCTTGCAGTTCCTGAAATAGTTGCTTTCCATAAAGACTGAACTTCCGAGTGTTGAGCCGGCACCATACTTTGCGTTTCCGTCATAGTAGTTATTATAAACATGCGCATTATAGTAGCGAGTGCGGGGATGACGGCTGTCAGAATGGTCATACCAGTTGTGATGATAGGTAATGTAGTATGCACCGCTCTCATAGCTCTTTGTTCCCTCGCTCAAACCAAGCAAGTTGCACTTTCCGTTGTCCCAGAAATGGTTGTAAGAGAATGTGACATAGTTTGACTTTTTGCAGTCAAGCGCGCCGTCGCCCTTCACCTGGTCATTGTCGCTTCCTGCATTTCCGTAGAAGTAATCGCAGTTGTGAACCCAGATGTAGTTATTATCCTGCTGCAATCCGATGTTATCGCCTTCGTCAGAAGAGCAGTTCAAAAAGCCGAGGTTTCTTGCCTCACAGTAATTTGCATTTTTGAATCGCAATCCCCATTCATTTGCCACGGCATCGTCACCGACACCTTCCATTGTGATTCCAACAGTCTTGTTGCCGTTCTCAATCACGAGGTCGCCTTTTGTGTCTTTCGTGCTTGTCAAAGTGCTCCAGCCGGAAACAGTTCCGACGACGCGGATTGCAAGAGGGCGCGTTTCATATCCCTTTTTGTAGCCGAGAAGAATTTCAATGATGCCGGTCTTCGTTTCCGTCTTATTTTTGTTTCCGATGATGACATCCAGCGAAACAGACTCTTTGTTTTCATCTGTAAGATAAATTACCACGGCATTCTCTTTGAGCGTTCCGTCAGCCTTGTACGCACCCGGAGTCGTCGTTCCCATGAACGCGAATCCGCTCCTGTCATGGCTCGCCACGCTAATTGAAGCTTCTGAATACTCGCTTGATTCCGTTCCGTCGTTCACTGCGTGGATTTTTACGTCGTAATCGCCGGCTGCAAGACCGAGGATATCGGCGCGGACATACGAGCCGTAATTTCTGATGAGAGGTGCATCGAGCCGTGTGTATTCCGTCGCGTTTGAAGATTTGTAGTAGACATTGTAGCTTTCGGCGGTGTCAGCCCATGTGACATACCCGCTTTCGAGCCATCCCTGCGCCTTTATGATTGAGACGCCTGCGTTTGATTTTACAGAGCCGCCGGTCGTACCTGAAATGCCTGTTGCTGCCCCAGAACCAGAACCTGTTACTGTTGGTTCCTGTTTGCTATAGTTATTTCCCTCATCATCATCGCTTCCTGAATCCGATGAACAGCCAGCTGCAAAAATCATAGCCATTATTGATGTTGCAGCGAGCACTTTTTTTATAGAGCTTCTCACCTTTTTCATTAAAATCCCCCTTTATTAAATAAAAACTCGTTACCTAAGTATCGAATATCGTTATCTGACAAAACATTTGACGTTTTGTATTATTCCGAACACGTTAGGTGGTGTGGGGCAAAAAGTTGAAAATATGTTTAAAAATCTTGCATGTGTAGTTTTTTTTGTATAGTAATAACAATCTTTAATAATGAGGAGTTTTTTACTATGAAAAAAATCTTAAAATCTCTTGCTGTGTTTTCTGCACTGGCATTGCTCTCTGGAACTGTTTTGTCTTGTTCGGACGGAGATGACGACAACAAGTCAACATTCTCACCGACCACAGGAACAACTGGTACAACTGTAAGTAACGACACCTTGAATGGAAAAAAATTCAGCTACGAAAATAGTAAAGGTGAAGCCCGTTACATAACAATTCAGGAGGGAAAAATTTATAAGTCTGATTCTAGTGAATCTTTGGGAAATGACAAATCTGACAAGTATTCAATAATATCTTGCAACAGCAAGTATTACCTTTTGGACAAAGAGGATTATCTGCCTCGAATGAGCGGCACAGGGATTTATGCAACATTCGGTGCTGAAAATGAAGGTTCGTTTACTTTATCTTCAAATGGAACTTTCGTAGCCGAATTTACGGAAAAAGGTGAAACTGAAAGGGTCGAGGGAACTTTTGTAAACAACAATGGAATTATCACTTTTTCTTTAACTGAAGAGGGGAAAGATGGTGAACAGGAAGTGGAAACTCAGCTCGGATATTATGATGGTTCTAGCTTGAATCTGTCTATTGATGAATTGACTGAAGTAAATTAAGGCTTTCCAACGCCCTTCAACAATTGTCCGCGAGGCGCGGGCAATAAAGCTGCCCCTCAACATCGCCGCCGTGCTTGTCGCGGCGAGGTTGAAGCCCCTGCAAGAAGTCTAACCCCACGCGCGAGTTTTCTTTAGAAAACTCGTGGGAAACGCAAGTCAACTTGTAGTTGCAAAGCCAACTTCTTCGTGTCCCCCCAATAATTGTCCGCGAGGCGCGGGCAATAAAGCTGCCCCTCAACCTCGCCGCCGTGCTTGTCGCGGCGAGGTTGAAACTCATGCAAGAAGCCCCACCCACGCGCGAGTTTTCCGTTAGGAAAACTCGTGGGAAACGCACAAGTCAACTTTTATCCACAAAGCCAACTTGTAGCGTTTCCCTTTAGACCTTAAATTTATCAATTTCAAAGCCGATTTTTTCTACTACGTCTTTTACTTCAATTGAGAGGGTTGAGAGCGTTGCGCTTGTTCGGTTGATGTCTTCGGCACCAATGCTCATCTGTCCCATGCTCTCGTTTATCTGGTCTGTGGCGAGCTGCAAAAGATTGATTTCGTCAAGAATTGCCTTGTTGCCTTCTGCCATTTCTTTTGAGGCAGTTTTAACTTCGGCAGTGCTGTCGTTCATGTCCTTGAGTGCATCAAAAATTTGCTTTGAGCCTTCGAGCTGTTCTTCCATTGCGCTTTTTATCTGCTGAACCAAAAGGTGAGTTCCGTCGATTTTTGTAGAAACCGATGTGAACGAAAGGTCAGATTCTTTTGACGCGTTCGAGACATTATCAATCGAAGCCATAATCAGCTTTACCTGTTCGTTGATCGATTTTGATTGCAACGTTGAAGTTTCCGAAAGCTTACGGATTTCGTCTGCTACCACCGCAAATCCATGCCCCGCAACACCTGCATGAGCGGCTTCAATTGCGGCATTCATTGCAAGCATGTTCGTCTGGCTCGCGATGCTGGCAATAATCTTGTTGGCTTCTCCCAGCATGTTTGACTGCTGCTTGATTTCTTCAACACAGATATTTACGGCATTTTGCTTTTCGCGACCTGTTCGGGCATCTTCCGAAAGACTGTTGAACTCGCCCGCCATCTTGTCCATTGATTCGTTTACGGCCTTAATGTTTCCCATCATCTCTTCAACAGCGGTTGATGCCTGAATTACGCCGCTTGACTGAACCTGAATCAGCTTTTCGAGAGAATCGATGTTTCGTGCGATTTGGGTAACAGCTGTCGCCGTCTGCGTTACGGAATTTGACTGCCCGTTAATCTGGCTTCCAACGCTGTCAATGTTCGCAAGAATCTCGGTGATTGCTCCGGCGGTTTCAGAAATGCTTTCCTGAAGCTGTCCTTCGGATTCTTTTAGAATATCCTTTGATTGCTTGATGTTTCCTACGATTCCTCGGAGTTTTCCTACGAATCTGTTGAATCCGCCAACCAAGTTTCCGATTTCGTCGTTCGTGCTGACTTTGATTGTCTGGGTAAGGTCTGCTTCGCCGCTTGCGATTATGTCGATTGACTTGTTGACTTTCTTTAACGGTTTGATAGCCCTCGTAATTGAGACCGCAGTGATTATGAGAAGCAAGTTTCCAATAAGGATGACCAAAACGATCATTCCAAGTCTCATTCGGTTTGCGAGTGCCTGAACTTCATTATTTTCGAGCGTAACAACAAGGAACCACGAGGTTCCGATTATCGAGCTGAATGCACCGAGTCGTTTTACGTCGCCAGTGGTGTATTCCTTGCTTCCGAGTTCTTCGCCAAAAATGTAATTTGCCAAATCCTTGTACTGACTGTTTTTAAGAAGATTTTCTTTCATAATCTTTGATTTGTCCGGGTGAGCCATAACGGTTCCGTCCCGGTCGATTATGAATGCGTAGCTTGTGGAGCCTACCGAAATGCTGTTCGAGATGTCTTCGAGCGTTTGCAATGAGACTGCCCCGCAGAAAAATCCGATTGGTTCCCATTCTTCGTCATAAACGGTGCGTGCTACGTAAAAAATTGCAGAGTTGTCCAAAAACGAGGTGTATGGTTTTGAAACGTAAGTGACTGCTTTTGCCTCAAAGACTGCCCTGTACATGTCTGAGTCTTTTACATTGAATTCTCTTCCGTTTTCGAGGTGTGCCACACCGTCTTTTCCAGAGTAGAAAACATAGTCCATGTCCTCGTTCTTTAGGTTATCGTGCTCCAGGAGCCACTGAACGATTTCTTCATCATTTTGAGTTTTTACGACATCCGCTGATGAGAAAATTCGCATGTCGTTCAAATAAATGTCTACCCAGCGAGAAATTTCGTCGGCGTTGCTCGTGGCAACTTTTGTGGTGTAGTCCGTGTAGACATTCAGCATCGTTTTGCGGACTTGCGAGACAAGCAAGACTATGAGGACTGTGAACAAAACGAAAAACGCGCTTGCGATTATCGTGATGATTTGTTTTGCCAATTTCTTGGTCTTTTTGCTACTTGAATTAAACTTTTCTTCCATAACTCTTTCCTTAAGGGTTCCCTTAAAAATCAGCTTTTTTGCTTTTTGCCGGCTCGGTCAAGGAGTCGCTGCATTTTTGGTGCAATCCGTTTGCAGTAGCTTTCTGCAGTTTCTTTTCCGTCAATTACAAGTTGAAGCTCGCTGAAGAATTTGAAGTACCACGAATTGTTGTAGGTGTATTGCTCAGGCCAGCTTCGTCCTGTTTCTTTTATGATGCGGATGTATTCCGCCCGGTTTGCGGGATTTCCGCTCTTGCTCGTGTATCTTGAAGACAGCGACTGCAATGTTGGAACCTGCATGTCCAAATCCGTCATTTTTTCCATCGTCGGTTTGTATGCCGAAAGATACAGCGCGAATTCTGCGGCAAGCTCCGGGTATTTTGATTTTGAAGAAACTCCGTAGCCTACAGAACCGAGCCAGGTGGCGGTCTTCATGCCTTCTTTTCCGACCGGCCAGGGAATAACGTCGTAGTCGAATGGAAGTGTCTTGAACGCTATCAAGTCCCACGGTGCTGCCGGAAAGAATGCCATTGAGCCTTCAATCCAGCGGAAGTACGGGTCTTTTTCCTGCTCTTCCTTGGCGTTTGGCGCAACTCTGTGTTTTGCAACAAGGTCGCACCAGAACTGAACGGCTTCTATGAATTTGGGATCCGTTACGGTGACTTTTGTTTTTGTCTCGTCAAGGTAATCTGCTTCGTTTCCCCAAATGAACTGAATCATCGAGTAAAATCTGTTCAGCCCTGTTCCGAACTGGTCAATTCTTCCGTCGCCGTTCGTGTCTTTTGTTGTCTTTTTGCAAATGTCAAGAAATTCTTCAAAAGTGAGCGGTTTTGTTGCGCTAGGAGCCTTGACGCCTGCTTTTCTCAAAATGTCTTTGTTGTAGGCCAGAGCGAACGGGCCTAAATCTTTTGGGAGTGCCCAAATGTCACCGTTTCCGAGGGTTGTGCCGTCGTAGCGGTATTTATTTACTGCGTTGGGATACAAATCGTTGAATTGTGCTCCACGCACATTGTTTACGTATCTTGTAAGGTTCAAAAGTCGTTTTTTATCAACGTAAAAGCGAATGTTTTCTGGTCCCACATAAAAAATGTCTGGTGGGTTGTTCGTTGCGAATGCGGCGTTGATTTTTGCTGCAAACTGGCTTTGTTCTACTGAAATCAATTTAATATTTACGCCAGGGTGACTCTCTTCAAAATCTTTTATGAGTTCCTCAAAAATTTCCCTCTCCTGAGGGTTTGCATAGTTCATCCATGTGAGCACTTGTGCGGACAGTTTGAATATTGATAAAACTGTCAGCAAAAAAACTGAAAAAAATAGTTTCTTCATAGAAATCTAATAATCTCCGTCAAAATGAATGCATGATAAAAATCTGCGGGGCTGTCGTGAATCCAGTCGTCCGCAGATTTTTATCAAGTCCTGCTATCTATAATTCCTTTGGTTTCCAAAGAAATACTCGCCGTTTGCCGTGCCGGTCGCGTCGTTGCAGAGCGTCGTAAACGTTACGGTGTCTCTTATGATTCTGTCGTTCCTTGAAAAGTCCGTGGCAAAAAGCACGTAGCCTTCAAAATGACCTTTGCCCTGCAAGTCGATTTTTATTGCAAGTGCATTTTCAAGTCCCGAAGATGAAGAAACTGACCATCGTCCGCTGTAGGCTCCGCTTACAGTTCCGTCCGCGTTGAGCTTGATTCTTACGCTAGGCATTACCCAGCCGTCGCTCGCGCTCAAATTGTTGTTTGAAGTCATATCCGAAAAATATGAGCCTTTCTTTACTTCTGAGCTTCGTTCCGTAAGAATCACGTCGTAATTTCCAAGAACGTCTTCCCGCGTGATTGCCATTTCGGCTTCCCCGTCGTACTCGTTCTGATTGAGCATAGGCCAGCCGCTTTTTGAAAAGAACATCTGGTGAATCTGCATGTAGAAAAAGTAGCTCGGCAAGAACTGCGTTCGGGTGTGGTTTGCGAACATGATTTTTCCGTCGTTCGTCCGCAAAATCGACTGTCCGCCCGGTGAGCGCCATCCACGCTCGTCCTTGAACTGGTAGGCTCCGATGATTTTTCCGCCCACGTTGTGGAAGAATTCTTCGGTTCCTGCGTTGTAAGTAACTTCGTTCATGTTGCGTCCGCTCGTGTCAAGGTACGGGCCTGTGATGCTTTTTGAGCGTCCTACGCCAACTCGGTATTCGTAAGTCAAATCTCCCATCGAAACGAATAGGTAGTAATATCCTGTCTCGCTGTTGAAGATGAGCTGAGCACCCTCGTAAGCTGCTCCCTCGCCGCCAGCGATTTTTACGCCAAATGCTCCCTCTTTTGTGTCGAGTGGTGCGTCAAGAACGTGATGATTTCCGCTCTTGTCGATGTAGGTTGGCTTTAGGGTTTTTGAGTCAACTGTTATGAGCGCGATTCCGCCTTTCCAAGAGCCGTAAGTCATGTAGTAATCGCCGTAGTCGTTTGTAACTACTTTGTTGGTTGCAACGTCCGTAACGAATTCCGGGTCGATGCAGCCAAAGCCGTATGCCCACGGATCTTTTGAAGCGGTTTTCTTTCCGATTGTTGTTGCGGTGTCGAACGATGAAGTGTTCAATGTGTCAAAAACCGTGTCGGAAGTGAATCGTTTTCCGATTGCGGTGTAAATCACTGTTCCGCCGTTCTTTGCCTTTACGGTGCAGTTTCCCGCGTTCCAGTCATATTTTGCTTCGATTGTGAGTCTCATTCCGTCGCGGTAGAGAGCGGCAACTTCGCGTCCGTCGCGGGGAGTGTACTCTACGCTCGCGCCAAAGTCTGAGCCGTAAAAATTTGATGCGGCTCCGAATGCCGTCGCGTTGTTCGAGTAAGAGTCTCCGCGAAGATACCAGCCTCCGCGAGTCGTCTCGTCGTAAAGGACAAAAGCCCATTTTTCCCAGTCGTTAGGACCTACTGAATCGAGTTTTACGTCAAATTCCACAGTCCAGTCGCCTGTCAAATCAGAAGTCCCCGTGTACGAAACTCCGTGAATGTCTGTCCAGTTGCCTTTTACGAGTTTTTTTGGCGATGAGAGTTTGTTTTTTCCGCCGTTCACGCGAATTGCGCTAACGGTCATCTGGTTCATCTCGCCACCGATGTAGGCAGAGAATTTGCTGTCTTTGTTAGGCTCGTAACGTACAGGCGCGTCGTGTGCCTCCCATGCGTAGCGCACGAGTGCTGACTGCTTGTAAGTCGCCGGGTCATATTTGTGAGCTGGCTCAAACGGGCCAAAAGGCGAGTCTGCGATTGCAAGACCAATCCATGCCGTTGGCCCAGAAGCGAGCGCACCTTCCGCAATAAGCCCGTGGAACATGTAGTATTTTCCGTTTTGCTTGAGCACTGTCGGTGCCCAGGTTGTTGCGGTAGCCGGAGTCTGGTTCATCCATGCGAGCATGTCTGGATCCCAGTTCACGATTACCGGATTCGGTGAGGAAGTCCATGTTACGAGGTCTTTTGAGGTTCTTACCTGCAAACCTCGTTTGTGTACGTTCCCGATGCTCGCGTCAGTGGAGTAAACGTAATATGTTCCGTCGTCGTCCTGAAAAAGCTTCGGGTCGTGAGTGTTCAGCGCACCCCAGTTTGCCTGAATGTCGGCATTCTCGGTATCGCTTGTATACTTTGTGTACGGCGTGTAGGTCGCGCAAGAAACTGCGAGAAAACAAGCCGCAAAAGCCGTCAACTTAGATTTTTTCATTTTTTCTCCATAAAAGTTAGAAAAGATAGAAAGCTAAAAATCTAGAACCTAGAACCAAAAGCACAATGCGAGAGGAATTCTGTAACCTACTGCCTGAGTGCTGTTCGTTGTTTCAAATTTTGTGTACTGAACTTCCACACCTGTGCGGAGGTAGCCGTTCCTAAAATTCTTCTGGAAGTATGGATATGCGTAGGCTCCGTAGTAAGTTCCTTTTGAACCTGCTTCCGGGGCAGCTGCATACGGCATCCAGTCAACGGTCATTGCAAAGTCGTCGCTGTATTTTCCCTTGATTCTTGCTTCTGTCTTAAAGAGAGTTCCGTTTGCATCGTAAGCCAATGCTCCCACAGTCTTAAATCCGAGCACGAAAGTCGTGTTTGGAATGTTGTAAGTAAGATGGAATCCCAAAGAATCGTAAAAAAGTTTTTCGTTCAAGGTGATGTAATGCTCTGTTGAATATGCAGTTCGGTTTTCTGCGCTCAAAGTCCACTTGTCATCAAAACGGTACTGTCCCGAAACTCCAATGTAGTGCATGAATGCTTTGTCGCCTATGGCTTCAACGTCGCGGTATCTAAAATCGTATGTTGCGTTTACGTCGAGCTTGTCGAACAAGCGTGGTGAGCTTACCTGAAAGAATGCTTCTCCAAAGTAGCTTTCGTCAGAATAGTCTTCTGTTCCCTCGTAGTGTGTCTCTGGTCGCCAGCCTGCCGCAAAAATCTCGCCGTGGTTGAACTGATATTTTGCGAGAATCTTTCCTTTTTTGTAGAGTTTTTCCCAAGTGTTGTATTCTGCGCTGTTGATTCCGTTTCCGTCCACCGGAAGAATCGGGAATCCGCCCATAAGGCTCAAGCCCGGAACCGCGTAAGGAAGAATCTCAAGTCCTGTAAAGTGCTGACCCATTCCGCGGTCTGCGATACTCTTTATGTTCTGACCTTCCATTACAAAGCCGTCTGCAATGTAGCCGTTGTTCCATTCCTCAAATTTTCCAGTCCAGATGCGTGCCTGTCCGTTAAAAAGGTCAACCCGCATGTTTCCCTGATGAAAATATGTGAGCCCGCCTGCGAGACCTTCGTTGTCATCGGCTGTTGAGTAGCTGTCGTACCAGCTGCCTAAAGAAGCGTCGAGCCGAACACCAAGGATAAAGTGAAAATTCGCTGCGTCAACGTATGCGTTGATTTCTGAGCGTCCGTTGTAAAAAGAACCGAATTCTGCAGCCGGGTCTGTGTGCTCCCAGTCAGCGTCGTCAGTTTTTGAGAAAGTCTGTCCCACCGGGAAGTTTGTGTAATCGAGATATCCGTGAAAATTTACAGTCTGTGCATAAAAAGCCGAAGCCGCTGTCAAAACTGAAAGAGCCGAAATGATTTTCTTAATATTCATAATTTTGATTCCTTATTTTTTCGTGATTTACTGTTTTTTCGAAGAAGCCTCGTAATAAACGCTCTCGTCGTCCGAACGCCAAGCTTTTACGGTGTAAGTTGCCTCGCCGTCAAAAGAAACCGTAACAGTGTCGTAAACGTCGCCAGTGCAGTTGTACATATCTGGTGTTGCATATGAATTCGTTGTTCCTGTATAAGCCGGTGCATTCGTGAATGACTCATTGCTCCAATTGTCTGCTCTCAAAGCCCAGTTTTTGTTTTCATCAGAATCGAACAAAATCGTAACAAAGTTGTTGTAAGCTTCAGCACCTGCTGTATATTCAGTCAGTTTGTAAGTTAATGTGAAGGCTTCTGAACCTGGAATCGAAGTCATAAGGTAATTACCGAAATCCCAGTATGCAAGATTTTTCTGTTCAAGCGGTGTTGCCAAAAGTTCCTGCTCACTGCCTTTCATGCTGAGTTTTGCGCTTTCTACGGTGAATGTTGCATTGTCAGAACCCAAAGTTACGCGTTTTGTAATGGCATCTTTAGAGGCTGATGAATAATAATAAACTGTTGGATCATCTGTTTTTGAAACATGAACGCTTGCAACCTCAGTTAGAGGATTCCAAACCATTTTTATCGTAAGCTTTCCGTTCCACAATGAGGTGTCACCGTAAGTACCTGCGAGATATGTGTTTGGAGTCGCTGCATTTCCTTCGTAATAAACATTTGAAAGTGAATTTATTTTTGCGTTTGAATAATGGTCTGGGCGCAAAATCCACTGCTCAGCGTTACCTGTGGTTAAAAATGCTACCCACTGATTGTAAGCTGTTGGCTCAATATCATCGCTGTCATCGTCTGTTCCGTAAGCGACATAGTTTTCAATCGTAAAAGTTACGGTTGTGTACTCTTCAGAATCAAAATAATAGGTCAAATAATTCGTAAGTTCTGGTGAGTAAGAAGTTTCTTTGTATTTGTAGCTTTCTGTAAGCTGCTCAACGCCATTCTGCTTAACGCTGGTAACTGTAAAAGAAGCTTTGTCAGAGCCGAGGCTCCACGAATAAACAGGCTTTTCAATGTCCATTGAGCATCCTGCAAAAAATACACTCAAAGCAAGTGTAAGAGATACAAATATCCCTTTAAGACTTTTGGTTTTCATATAATCCTCCAAAAAGACCAAAAATGAGTAAAATTAAAACTTTTTTAATGATTGCTTGTTCTGGAAAATCCTAAATTGCTAGCCGAGGAACCAAAACATTCATGTGACTTTTTTAATAGGTAAGTGCGTTTAGTGTTAGCGGTAAGTCAAAAAGATGCTAATGAATAATCATATCTTATACAATATTATTTTATCCAATACTTCATAATCCCATGTTATCTAACGTTGTTTTTAAAACTCAAAAAAATTGATTTTTTAAAGACGTTATACTAGAAGGAAATTTTTATACTCACTGCTAGGCTAAAGTTGCTTACAAATAACGAGTTTAACTTGTATTGTGCTTTCTATTTTGTTGTATGAAGATTTAAAAATACTGAAATATATGCGAATTTTTTGGACTATAACGAACTATAACTAAAAATTCTATAATTTTTTATTAGATTGATTCCAAAATATCGCTTTTTAACAAAAAAGGCCGCCCAAAGGCAGCCTATGAAGTTGAATGAATGAATTGCGAAGTAAAATTACATCGTTGAAAGTTTTTTAGAAACTAACTCCGTGGCAACTTTCGGGTTTACTTTACCGCCACTAGCTTTCATCACCTGACCCATGAGCCAGCCGACAACGTTTGTTTTTCCGGCTTTGTAGTCGGCAACAGCCTTTGGATTTGCCGCAACAACCTGATCAACAATTGCTTCGATTGCACCTGTGTCAGAAACGCTTTCCATGCCTTCTTCTTTGATGATTGCAGAAGGCAATTTTCCGTTCTCAAGCATTTTTGCAAATACTGTTTTGCCCTGTGCGTTGCTGATTTTTTTGTCGGCAATCGCGTTTACAAGTTCTGTAATATGATTTGGCGTTATGTTAACGTCGTTAATTGTAATGTTCTTTTCGTTAAGAACCGCAAGCAATTCTGCAAGAATCCAGTTTGCAACTTTCTTAACGTCTTTTGCGTCCTTTGCGGCGGCTTCGAACCAGTTTGCAAGGTCGCGTGAAGAAGTGAGAGTCTCAACGTCAAAATCGCTGAGCCCGAATTCTTTCTTCAAACGGATTCTCTTTGCTTCTGGAAGCTCGCCTACACGTGCGTTTGCGCGGCTTATAAGTTCTTCGCTTACGCTGAAAGGCTTAATGTCTGGTTCAACGACGAAACGGTAGTCAACGAACGAGTTTTTTGTACGCTGAACGACAGTCTTTCCGTTAACGTCGTCCCAACCCATCGTAACTTTGAATCCTGCGTTGAATTCCTGACGGTCATTTATAAATTCTTCGAGCTGACGCTTAGCCTCGTAAGCACAAGCATCCTTGATTTTCTGGAATGAGTTCAAGTTTTTGATTTCTGAAATCGGCGTGTGGTACAATTTGCCGTCTTCCCAAACGTTCAGGTTGATGTTTGCGTCACAGCGCATGTTTCCTTCTTCAAGGTTTCCGTTCGTAACGCGAACGTAGCGAAGGATTTCCTGCACGGTCTGCATAAAGAGCGCCGCTTCCTCCGGGGAAGTCATGTCTGGCTTCGTGACGATTTCTACGAGCGGGGTTCCGCATCGGTTGTAATCGATGTAAGAATGTGCACCCTGCAAGTGGAGAGACTTACCTACGTCTTCCTCCAGGTGGATTCGCTCGATTCTTACGCGGCGATATTTTTTTCCCTGAGACTCGATAATGCAGTCTTCGCCCTTAAAATTCTTCGGACGGTAATTTGAGCCGCCTTCAAGTGATTCTTTAGGGTAGTGAGCCATCGGCAAGTCAACGTGTCCGTCCGTGCAGAGCGGAATGTCGTACTGCGTAATCTGGTAGCCCTTTGCAAGGTCTGGG
Organism: Treponema zioleckii; assembly: GCF_014737315.1. GTDB lineage: Bacteria > Spirochaetota > Spirochaetia > Treponematales > Treponemataceae > Treponema_D > Treponema_D zioleckii. Next base: position 36,448 of record NZ_JPUF01000035.1, read on the forward strand.
TAAAAATAATGTTTTCGGTCAAATTTTGTAAATCGTGCGATATTGCAGTTGAGTGCAAGTCCGGCTACGGCACCAAGTTCAACGTAGCCTTTTGAAATACGTGGCATAGCTCCTGGAAGTCCAAGACAAACCGGGCAAACTCGTGTGTTCGGCATTCCCCCGTAACGATTCTCACATGCACAGAAAGCTTTGGTTTTTGTAAGAAGCTGAGTATGAATCTCGCAGCCAATCACAATTTCGTATTTATCGATAGCCATTTAAATCTCCAAAAGAAATGATCCCAACGCGGTTCGAACGCGCGACCTTTCGCTTAGGAGGCGAATGCTCTATCCAGCTGAGCTACGGGATCAAAAAAGCGTTACTAAGAATATCAGATATCTGCATTTTGCTCAACTATCGCGATTAAAAATCACGAAAGAACGTCTTCCAGTTGCCATACGTCCTCAACGCCGTTCACGAGAACTCCGCCCATTCCGAGCGAAATCGCAAGTGAAAGGTCAATGTCGAATCTGTCGCCCACCGAGACGCATTCAGAATAGTCAACTTGCCTTCCCAGTGCGTCGCTTGCTTCCTTTACGGCGCGGTCAAGAATCTTTTTTGAAGGCTTTGAGGCCATGCACGTGTCAAGTCCGACGATTACTGGAATCAAATCTGAGATTCCGATTACGTCGAGAGTTTTTCTTGCAGGCTCCACTGGATTGTTCGTCACGCAAATTAAATAGAATTTTTTAGAAAGATTTTTTAGAGTTTCAATTAACTTTTCGTCGCGTTTTAAGTAGTCTGCCGGGTCAAAAAGCGTTTTTCGCCATTCGATTGACGTTTCGATTGAAACCCCGAACGAACGGAGAAGATTTCCGAGACTGATTTTTTTTCCGTCGTGGTCTTTCGCCCATTTTCGCCTGTAATCCGCAATCATGTTTCGCGCGCCGTCCGCACTTAGATGGTTGAGTTTTGCAAAATGGCGCACCTGCGCATCTATCTGCTCGTGAGCATATTCGGGGCACGTGTAAAGAGTCGAGTCAATGTCAAAAATCAGAACTTTTGGATTTGTTGGCATGTTAAAAGTTTCCACTGGAATCACCTCTCTTTGTTTCTGTTTTTTTGTGCCTACCTGCAAAGCACAAAGCAAGCTTCCTCAAAATCGTCATAGTCGCCAAGACCGACTCTTGCAAGAATCAGGTCGCCTATAAGCTCCGCGTCTCTACACCACGGAACCCTGATTTTTACGCCGCACGCTTTTTCCTTTTGAAGAATCCATTTTTCGTCCAGGCATTGTCCGCCCGTCATCGTCATAAATGGCGGAAAAACTTCTCCCGCGTTTTCGGCTGTATTTTTTAGCCGTTCCAAAGATTCTTTTAGTATTAAAGAAAGCTTTTCCGGGTTCTCGTCTTTTAGTCGCCCGCTGTTTTCCACAAGAACGGAAGCGTTCCAAAGCCCCGGAATTGCGCTCGGAAGCGTTCTGATTCCCTCGCCGGTAACTCTCGAAGCCGTGCACAAATTGATTCCTTCGCTGGAGCCAGCCCTGTCGCACATCGTTCCTGGGTAAATCGTTCCCGTGCCCAAAAGCGCGACCACAAAATCCGGCGCACCGCAAAAAACGAGCGTTCCTTCCAAAAGCCCGGTCTCAAGTGCCGCCTTTGCTGTGAGCTGCCCCGCAAAACTACCCATTTTTACAAACGGCGGAAGTTTTTTTGCGTCCGATTCAGAAAATCCCGAAGCTTTGAGCGAGTCAAAAGTCCAGTACGCGTCGGTAAAACGTTCTTCTGGCAAAATCGTAAGTGCTTTTCCTGTAAGACGATAGATTAAATATTCCGGCCCTGAAAAAATATATTCCGAGCCATTCCATTCGGATTCAAAATTGCTCTTAAAATGCGCGAGCCGGGGAATGTAAAGGGAGCGTGTAGATTTTAGGTTGAATTCTGGATTCAATTTTTGTGATAAAATTTCCTCGTTCCACAAAAAAGTCGTTCCGTTTGATTCTGCGACTAAAGTTGGACCGTTTCCGCTTACGCAAATTGCTTCAATTGCGGCTTCGGAATTCTGAGCCTTCATGTCTAAAAGTGCATTTTTTAGCGCGGTGAGCCATACTTGAGAGATTTTCGTTTTGTCTTCGGCAAAAATCTCTTGCCGAGAGTAAGCCTCCACTGTCCGCTTGTCGGAGAGCAATGCGGCTTTTAACGAAGTCGTTCCAATATCAACGCAAAGAATCGTATCCATGCCTTCAATTCTACAGTTTTTTTGCCCCTGCGAGAAGAGAAACTATTTCGCATTATAAACTTGTAGGGGGTAAAAAAATTGTCTGCACTACCGTAAAAAAACGTTTTTGTTCACGCGGTGCAAGGTGCAAGGAAAATTATTGACGTCGCTTTGCGGCTCACCTTGCAAACGTTCACAAAAGCCGTTTTTTTACTCTCGTTCCGACAATTTTTTTAGTCCACATTCTCGTAATGCGGAATCCTTCGAAGTATAATAAAAAGTATCTGCGTTCTATCAGCGTCTATCCGTGTTCATCTGCGTCAAAAAATTATTCTCGTGCACATTTTTGAAGTTGAATTATCGGAAGTTCGGTGTACAATTATAAGGTAATATTTTCATGGAGGAGAATTTATGGTTATATCAATTGGAAATTGCGTGAATGTACAGACCGAGTATATTCTTTCGGTTCTGGGATACGATGATACAGGAGTTGAAATCGTATTGAACGGTGCATCGCTCTGCTTTGAGATGGCGGACAGCAACATGCAGAAACAGGTGATTGAGCTTGTTGGAATTGCCATGCATGCTGAGGCTGAGCAGGCAAAAATTATTGCGGACGGTCTAAAGGATATAGCAGTCAAATCTTTCCAGAGTTTTAGTTCTCGTACGCTGAACAAGCGTCTTCAGGAAATCGCGTCGGATATTGCCCTTACAAAATAAGCTTTATGAATTAAAAAAACTGGTGTGCGTGCAAAGTCAACACACCAGTTTTTTTGTCTAGGCTCAATTTTGAGTTTTTGTTTTCAAAGCCTGCCTTGCTTTATAAAGTTTGTAATGACAGGCTTTGCAGAAACTTTTCGTTCGTCCTATTTATTATCAGCCTTGGAATCTGCTTTACCATCCTGCTTTGCAGTAGCCGCAGTTCCGTCGGTGTCAGACTTCTTTATGAGCTTGTCGATAATTGTTCTGTTGTCGAGAAGGTCGCTCAAGCCCTGATCGTGGTGGATTCTCGTGATTACGTTTGCGAAGAGACCCGTAACGTTCGTAGAGATGAACCACTCTTTGTCTTTCAAGTTCGAGTGATAAACGGCATTCGTACCGATTACGCGGTAGAAAAGCCCGTCTTTGTAAGCCTGATCAAAAAGCTCGATTGCGTTTCCTGTAAAGAACGGAAGAGAAATCGCGGCGATGACTTTTGTGGCACCCTGTTCCTTCAAGAATCCCATTGCTTTGAGGAGCGTTCCGCCAGTTCCGAGCATGTCGTCAGCGAGGAATGCAACCTTGCCCTTTACGTCGCCCAAAAGTTTGATGCTCTTGATGTTCGTGTTTTTTGCATCCTGTGTGACTACCGAGTAGTCTCGTTCCTTGTAAATCATTGCGAGAGGCACTTTGAGACCAGAAGCATAGAACTTGTTTCGGTCAATTGCCCCTGTGTCGGGAGAGACTACAACCAAGTCCTCCTTGTTAGGTCCCGTAAGATTTACGACTTTTGTAAGCTCCCGGATAATCTGGTATGAAGCGTGAAGATTGTCGAGATACGTCGTGTTGAATGCGTTTACGATTTCGCGTGAGTGAATGTCGAGCGTTACGATTCGGGTAACACCTTTCATTTCGTAAATGTGACCGAGCAGGCTTGCAGTGAGTCCTTCGCGGCTCTTCTTTTTGTGCTGTCTGCTGTATGGATATGCAGGAACTACGAGTGTGATTGATTTTGCACCTGCCTGCTGAACTGCGTCGATTGTGACGAGAAGCGTCATTACGTGGTCGTTTACGGAGAAAGTCACTTTGTTCTTTCCGCCGTTCATGTCGATTGGCTCGTGGTTTTCAACGTCCTGGAAGATATAGATGTCTTTTCCGCGGACACATTCAAGAATCTCGGCTTTTACCTCGCCGTTCGCGAACCAAGTGAACAAAGTGTCTACCTTGAACTTTGGCGGTCGGTACTTGTCGATAGCTCCACGAACAACCAAATCCGAAGTGACCATATCGTTTCGGAAGTTCATGTCTTGAACCAACTTTTCTTTTTCAAGATTGTAGCGTTTAGAAATAACATCAGTTTTTAGTGCAAAACGATGTTTGTACATGTGTCGAAGATGCGCGATTACTTCGTCGGCAAAAACGGCTCCACCAGGGCAAGCGATTACGCCCAGATTGGTTGGTTCTGAATAAGGCATTTCAAATTCCCCTTACTAATAATTAGTAAAAAATTTTATAAATCTCTGTAGTGCAACCTAAAAAACGGTTTTGAATGACTAAAAGTCAGTTTTTCCTTCGATAGAATTCGGGAACTACTTTTTCCAAGGAGCAAAATTGCACCGTTTTTTAATGCGCTAGAGAGCGATATTTTTATTTTATATTTTTCAAACTTTATCGTCAATCGAATGAATTGAATTGCAAAACTTGCGCTTTAATAGAAAAATTTGCTATTTGCTTTCATTTTGTTTTGCTTCGTTCCAAATATTCATCATTGCGGAAAGTTTTTCTTTTGAAAACGGAATTCCTCGCTCGGCCATCTTTTTTTCGACGTATGAAAAGCGTCTGTAAAATTTGCGGTTTGCCCTGTCGAGCGCGAGTGTCGGGTCAACACCCAGATAGCGGGCGTAGTTTACCGAGGCAAGAAAAAAATCCCCGATTTCTTCTTCTAGATGCAGCTGTGCGTCGTTCAAAGCTTCGTTTCCGCCGCTTAAAGTGAACGGCTCGTCCGACGGTAATTTTTTTAGCTCCCGGACTTTACGCGCGGCTTCCTGAACTTCGGAAATTTCTTCGCTGATTTTTCCGAGAAACTGAGACGGGCTTTGCCAGTCAAAATTCTTTTTGGCGGCTTTTTTGACCATTTTGAACGCTTTCAATAATGGCGGAAATCCTTGTGGCACTTGGTCAAGGACGGAATCGGTCTTTCGGCCTTCAACGTCATCCTTGATTTTGTCCCACTGGGTGAGCACTTCGCCGGTCGTAATTTTTTCGCCTTCGTTCTTAAAAACGTGCGGGTGCCGGCGGATTAATTTTTCGTTCACTTCTTCAAAAATCTCGCTGAGCTTAAAGTCGCCGTTCTGTTCGTACATGTACGCCGTTAGAAGCAGGTTGAACATTACGTCGCCGAGTTCTTCGCGGATATGCGGGGTGTCGTTTTGGGTAATCGCGTCGATTGCCTCAAAGGTTTCTTCCATTAGGTCTCGGCGAAGGGATTCTGGGGTTTGGTCTTTATCCCAAGGGCAGCCGTTTTGTGAGCGGAGGGTCTTTACGGTTCTGAGAAGTGACAAAAATGACTGTGCGCAGAGATTTTCTTCATCATTTTTATTCAATTTTATTTCTCCACGATTTTTCGTTTGCTCCAGCCCTGCAGAAGTTTTTTCTGCCCGTCCTCGTTCGAAAGAAGAAATTTTGCGAACATCTTCGTTGTTTCTCCAAAAACTTGTGCGAGGATTATGCGTTCGTCCTGCGTGAACGATGAGAGAACGTAGTCAGCGATGTCTTTTCCCTCTGGTTTTGTGAGCCCGAAGCGGAGTCGCCAGAAATCTGCCGTGCCGAGTACGGCTTTTGTTGAGCGAAGCCCGTTGTGGCCACCGAGTCCACCGCTCCATTTTAGACTGGCGGTTCCCATTGGAAGTTCCAGCTCATCGTGAACGACAAGAATTTCCTCCGGATTGATTTTGTAAAAGCGGGCAAGTTCGCCGATTGCTTCTCCGCTTAAATTCATGTAAGTGAGCGGTTTTAAAAAATAGATTTTCTCCGGAGCGTCTTCCGGGATGTGCGGGGCAGAGCCGTCTTTTTTTGCGTAAATTCCAGTCTGTGCGAACCATTCTGCGAGTGTCGCTGTTTCTACGACGGCATAGTCGCCTTTGAATTTTTGTTGCCAGTTGAGTTTTTCATAAAAAGGAAGCTGCGACGCGAACTGCCATGCAACGTTGTGGCGTGTGTCCTTGTATTCAGCTCCGTAATTTCCTAAAAATGTAACAAGTTTTATCATTGTAGAAAAGATTTTACTTTGTTCGCCGACTGCTTACAAGTGCATAAAATTTTAAAAGTGTGGTAAAATTTCTTTTCAGAAAAATTTTGAATCATTCTTTTTAGTGAGGAAAATATGAACGAAAATAAAATGACTCCGCACAGCGCAAAGACTCCAACTCCGCACAATAGTGCGAGCAAGGGCGAAATTGCAAAGACAGTGCTTTTGCCGGGCGACCCGATGCGGGCAAAATACATCGCGGAGAATTTCCTTACGGACGCTCGTGAAGTTACTTCCGTCCGCGGAATGAAGGGCTTTACGGGAAAATACGCCGGAAAGGAAGTTTCGGTGATGGGAAGCGGAATGGGCGGACCGAGCGCTGGAATCTACTCCTTCGAGCTTTTTAAATTTTATGAGGCTGAAAAAATAATCAGAATCGGAACGGCGGGCGGTTACAAAGAAAGTCAGCTTCCGGGCGACCTGATTTTTGCGATGACGGCTTCGACTGATTCGAATTATGCGTATCAGTATGCTTTGCCGGGAACGTTCTCTCCTTCGGCTGATTTTTCGCTCCTAAAAAAAGCCTCCGACTTTGCGGGCCAAAAAAATATCCGCTTTGAGGCCGGTGCGATTCTTTCGAGCGACATGTATTCCGAGTACAACGCTCTGGGCGAAGAAGCGTGGACAAAGTGGGCGAGAATGGGCGTTCTTGCGCAGGACATGGAAACCTACGCGCTTTACTGCAACGCCGCTTACCTCGGAAAAAAAGCCCTTTCAATCCTTACGATGGTCGCAAACTGCGTTACGGGAGCAACTACGGATTTTTCATTCAAATCCCTGAACCCAATGATAGAAACCGCACTGTGCTTGGTGTAATGTTTAGGACGTCCGCATTATAAACTTGT
>NZ_JPUF01000036.1 GCF_014737315.1 Treponema zioleckii
AAAAAAATTGTCGGAACGAGAGTAAAAAACGGCTTTTGTGAACGTTTGCAAGGTGAGTCGCTTTGCGGCGTCAATAAATTTCCTTGCACCTTGCACCGCGTGAACAAAAACGGCTTTTTACGGTAGTGCAGACAATTTTTTTATACTTACAAGCTTATAATGCTGAGGCCGTGCTTGTGGGAGCACATAAAGCCAATTTTTGTTCGCAAAGTGAATCACAAGTTCCCCACGCTCTCCACAAAGTTGCTTGCGGCGCGCGAGCAACAAAACTGCCTTCACGAAACGCGGCACTCGTTGCCGCCGCGTTTCGTGAGCACCTGCAAGTTCCGCCCACCAAACCACCAGTTTTGCTTTAGCAAAACTGGTGGGCGCACACAAAGTTCATTTTTATTCTTAAATTTAATTGTCAGTGCGCCTTTTTTCCGCTAAACTTTCAAGCTATATTTAGAAAATCTGTTTCTATAAATGAATTCATGGCAAAAAGGAAGGGCGTATGATAGTTATGAAATTCGGCGGCAGTTCTGTCGCGAACGCAGAGAGAATTAAGCATGTAGCATCTGTAATTCAGGCTTATGCGGAAAAAAGACCAGTTGTTGTTCTTAGTGCCATGGGCGATACCACGGATCATCTTCTTGAGGCTGCTGACCTCGCTGTAAAAGGAACCGTTGACATTGCGAAAGTTGAAAAACTTCACTTTGACACTGCAAAGGAACTTGAAGTTGACATCCCGGCCGTAAAGGAACTTTTGGGCGAACTTAAGACTTTGCTCACAGGAATCTCAATGCTCCATGAGTTGACCAAACGTACAAGAGACTACCTTGTTTCTTTTGGCGAGCGGCTTTCTGTGCGAATGATGGCTGCATACCTTTCCAAACAAGGCACACAGGCGAAATTCTACGACGCGTGGGATATCGGTATGGTGTCTGATTCAAATTACATGAATGCCGAACTTTTGGACGAAGTTTGGGATAACATTCCAAAAGCTTTGGGTGCGTATAAAAACGGAACTCAAAAAGAAATTCCGATTGTAACAGGATTTATTGCAAAAGATAAAAATGGAATCATAACGACTCTCGGTCGCGGTGGCTCAGACTTGTCGGCAACGATGATTGGCTCAGCTATGGGCGCGGAAGAAATTCAGACTTGGAAAGACGTTGACGGAATTTTGACGACAGACCCAAGAATCGTAAAAGAGGCTCGTCCGGTTCACGAAGTGACTTACGAAGAAGCTCAGGAACTCGCTATGTTCGGCTCTCAGGTTCTTCACCCGCGCTCAATGATTCCGTGCCGAAAGACAGGAACCCCTGTACGCGTAAAAAACAGCTACAATATTTCAAGCGAAGGTTCGGTAATCGTAGAGAAGCACAGCGGACCAACGCCACGAGTAACAGCGATTACGAGCGTAAAAAACGTAAAGCTCATCGATATCCAGTCGAACAATATGTTCGGTGCGTGCGGATTCCTTGCCCACGTTTTCAATCAATTCTTAAAATGGAACGTTAGCGTTGACGTGATTGCGACTTCCGAAGTTTCAATTTCGCTCACCGTGAACGGAAAAGCAGACCTTACTGGGCTTATCGAAGACTTGCAGAAAGGCGCGGATGTTACGGTTCGAAGCGACAAGGCAATCGTTACGCTTATTTGTGACGCTGCTCATTCATCTTCAATTCTTGCGGACGCTTTCTCGGCTCTCCGAAACGAGTCTATCAACGTTCAGATGATTTCGCAGGGTGCTAGCAAGGTGAATATTTCAATGCTCGTTGACAGCGACGAGACAAACAAAGTCGTTCAGATTCTTCATACTGCTTTGTTCAAGTAATTAAATTCAAAGGGCGGAGTTTGTTTGTGCTCCGCCTGATTTTTTTACAGGCGACCTATGAAAAAATTAGTTCTTGTTTCGATTCTTATTCCTTTTATGTTGAGCAGGACTTTTGCTCTTAATTTTAGTCCTTCGGCATTTGAGAAATTCAGCGCAGAAAAGGTTTCTTTTAGTTTCGGTGCTTCTTCTGATGACGAAAACGAGGATAAAACTGGCGAGCTTCTTCTTCTGTTGGTTCTGCTTGCTGCTTGCGGAATCGGAATTTCCTATTATTGGCTCAATACTGTAGATTTTTATGACTATCCTTATCAGAACGTAGGTAACGGAGAGTCTAATAAATATGTAATTCGTGGTGAGACTGAAGGCGACGGAATTGGTCTCTCTGACCCAGGATTCAACGATAACCGTTTTTCAGTTGATACTTCTCTCGTTTACTTGCATGGTTTTGGCTGTGGAAACGAAACTCGCTTTGAAGGCTTACTTTTTCCGTATTACGGCCCTTGCTTTGAAAATCTTGTAATCTATAACAATTCTGCTAATAAAGCTGTTTTTTCTAGCTCTGCTTTTAAGGGTAACTTAAAACTTGGTGGGCAACTTTCTCTTATTCAGTCAGACCTGCTCAGCGTGAATTTTACGCTTCAATATGCAACTTGGTACGGGAATGTCATTTCTGAGCTAAAAAACGGAGTGGCGTGGGGATTTTGTATGCGCTCATATCCTAAAAAGCCTGTTGCCCTGGAGTGGCGCTTTGATTTCCAGCAGTACAGTGATTTTGTTGTTTTTGAGTCGAATCTTCAGGCTGGAATTTTAAGCGGCCCTAATGAAGTTTTTGCCGCATGGAAGACCATGAACATAAATAATGATGAGTTTGGTTATGACTGCACGGACGGACTAACTGTAGGACTTCGGCATCATTTTAGATTTTAGCGTAGCTTTTGGCAAAAAGACCTGCTGTTTGTTAATGGCGGGCTAAAAATAAAAATCAGGAGAATTCTATGAAAATTGCACTTGTTGGATATGGAAAAATGGGGCACATGATTGAGACCGCTGCAAAGTCTCTCGGTCACGAAGTTGTGGTGACTGTTGATGTTGCTGCAAAAGATGCGTCTGCTTTGGTTTCTGCTGGGGATTATGCTGCAGTTGCCGAGGCTGTAAAAAAATCTGGTGCTGAGGGCGTGATTGAATTCTCACATCCGTCTGCCGTAATCGGAAACCTTAACGCCCTGATTCCGCTTGGTATTCCGGTGGTTGTTGGAACGACAGGCTGGGCTAAAAACGAGGCGGAGATTTCTTCGCTTCTGGAAAAGACGAACGGTGTTGCGATGCGTTCTTCAAACTTTTCGATTGGCGTGAATACTTTTTATAAAATTGTTGAGGAAGCCGCAAAACTCCTTTCTGAATATTCAGAATACGACGTTGCTGTTTGGGAGGCTCACCACAATCAAAAGGCTGATTCTCCGTCTGGAACAGCTCTCGAAATTGCCCGCCGTGTAATGAAAGGCAATTCTTCAAAAACAGAAATGGTTTTTGATGCATTCCACGAACGTCCAAAGGCAAATGAATTGCACGTAAGCTCGACTCGAATTGGTTCTGTTCCTGGAACTCATACCGTGTTCTTTGATTCTCCTGCTGATTCAATTGAACTTACGCACCGTGCAAGAAGTCGTGAAGGCTTTGCCCGAGGTTCTGTTGTTGCACTTGAAAAACTCGTCGCAAAGCTTGCTTCTGGAGAACTTTCCCGCGGCAAACTTTACGGCATGGAAGACTTGTTCTAAATTTGAAAGTTGACTCGCTCACTGCAAGTCTCTCCACCAAAGTGAGAGCCGTTGCGGCGAGCACAAAAACGAACCTTCGAGTCGTCGCCGTGCTTGTCGCGACGACTCGAAAGCCCTTGCAAGAGCCCCCACCAAAGCGCGAGTTTTACGCAAGGAAAACTCGCGGGAAACGCAAAAGTAGACTTGCATTTAAAAATACACTTGTAGCGTTTCCTTGACTTGCACCGTTTCCATATCGCCTTTAAAATAGCGGTATGGAAAATGCTGAAACATTTGTAATATCAACGACGAGTGAAGGCGAAAGCTTTCTTGAAAAATATACTGGAAACGAAAAAATAGTCGAGATTCCTGCGAAAATTACAGCGATTGGCGACGATGCGTTTTTGAACAATTCTTCGCTTGAAGAAATCAAGATTCCGCAAGGCGTTGACTACATTGGAAATTATGCTTTTTGCGGGTGCGCAAATTTAAAATCGGTCTTGCTTCCGGAAAGTCTTCAAGAAATCAACATTGGCTCTTTTATGGGCTGCGAAAATCTTTTTAAAACCAATTTGCCAGAAAAACTCAGGATTATCGGCTCAAAAGCTTTTCTGAATTGCCCGAAGCTTGAATTGGAGAGCGTTCCTCGTTTTTTAATCGAAGTGGCTAAAGATTCTTTTGATGATACAAAAAAACTGCTCCTGGAAAAAAAAGATAATTATATGGAAGAAAATGGACTCTTGTATAATCTTGAATCAAAATCACTTTTGTTCGCTACTGAGGAAACTTTGGATTCTGTAAAAATAAAGAATGGCACGAAATATCTTGGCTGGAACTGTCTTTCGAATCTGCCGTCGCTGGAAAAAGTCTCCTTGCCAGATTCAGTTGCGTATATTGGACGCGGTGCGTTCATGTTCTCAAAAAAACTTTCAAAAATCATTCTGCCACCTTCGGTACAATCGATTGATTCCGGTGCGTTTTTTAACTGCGTGAATTTGAACGAAGTGATTGTTCAGGGCGAAGGTCTTTCCCAGATTTGCGATGAAGCGTTTTTGGGATGCGAGAGCCTTCGTACAATCACGATTCCTGAAGATTGCGAAGTGTGCGAGGATTCTTTTGAAAAATCTTGCTCCGTAAAAAGGCGTGAGGAGAAAAAATCAAAATCCGCACGCAGGTAAGCGCAGCTTGCCGCCGATTTGTCACAGAGACTTACAGAAGAAATCGTTTGGTTTTACCGAAATTATAAAAATTGATTCTAAAAATAGGAAAAAATTATGAAAAAAGTTTCATTCACTTTTTTTTGTCGCTTTTTTTGCCACAATGCTGTTCGTGCCGTTCACGGGCTGCTTGGAACGTTCTTCCACAGAGGGCTTTGACGACGGGCTTGTTTTTGTTGAAGGCGGAACTTTTGAAATGGGCAACGTTAAAAAAACTGGAAATTACGCTTATGAGCATCTCGTTCACAATGCTACGGTGAGCGATTTTTACATTTCGCCAACCGACGTGACTCAAAAAGAATTCACCGATGTGATGGGCTACAATCCGAGTTTTTATTTTGGAAAGGATTCTATAAAAGCGCCGGCCGAAGGCGAAAAGCAGGATGAGCGTCCGGTGGAGCACATTACCTGGTACGAAGCTATAATTTACTGCAACAAACTAAGCAAATTGAATCATTTAAAGCCCGCTTATTCAATGCTCATAAAAGGAAAAGATGTAACGAACACCGAGAAATGGGGCGAGATTCCGGAGAAGGGGAGTGAAGCATGGAATTCCATAAAATGGGATAAAAAAGCCAACGGTTACAGACTCCCTACCGAAGCCGAGTGGGAATATGCCGCACGTGGCGGAAAAAATGCCCTGGGATATTCTTCTGCCGGAGTCAGTTCTGAATCCCCGGATCTTGAAAAATACTCGTGGTTCGACAGAAACTCAAAAGGCAAAACTCATCAGGTAAAAATGCTCGAACCGAACGAACTCGGTCTTTACGATATGTGCGGAAACGTCTATAACTGGTGCTGGGATTGGTTTTCAAAAAACTTTTATATAAAAGATGCCGCAACTGCCCCGAATCCGACGGGAGCCGAATCCGGAGAATATCGCGTCGTCCGTGGAGCCGAGTTCAGTTCTGACCGTGCGTTCACTTCTGTTTACATCCGCGGTTCCGCTTCCCCTCACATTCCAAGCCGACGACAAGGTTTCCGCGTCGTTCGCAGTGATTTTTCAAAATCGGAAGAAAAATGATTCTTGAAGACTTCCTTCCGTGCATCGCATTCTTTTTACCCTTGCCGCACGGTTTTCTTCTAAAAAATCAGCTTTCATTTTTTGCGCACCTTGTTTTTAACTAGCTTAAAAAAAATAGCCGACTTTCCTGCATGGAAAATCGGCTTTCCGGTTTGCTTTCCTTAAATCTGGAGTTCTTTGTAGACTCCGCTTAGCACTTCTGCTGATTTTTCGAGAAGTTCTCGCTCGTTTTGGGCGAGCTTTATTTCTACAATTTCTTTTGCACCGTTTTTGTTTATGATTGTCGGCACGCTTAAGAAAATGTTGTTCAGTCCATATTCACCGTTAAGACCTACGCTCACAGGAAGAATCTTGTTCTCGTTAAAAAGAATTGATTTTATGATTGCCGTTGCGCTTGAAGCGATTCCGTAGCAAGTGTTTCCTTTGCGGCTAAAAATCTCCCAGCCGGCTTCTTTCGTGCGTTTTAAAAGTTCCTCTTTCGTAACGTTTTTGGTTCTGTCCGCGTTGTCCGAAAAAACGTCCTCAAGGTTTTTTCCGCCGATTGTCGCGCTGGCCCACGAAACCATCTCTGTGTCTCCGTGCTCCGCCATTACGAATGCCTCAACGCTTTTTGCGTCAAGATTGTACATTTTGGAAAGCTCGCAGCAGAGGCGTGCAGTGTCGAGTGTTGTACCCGTTCCGATTATGCGGTTTTTAGGCAGTCGAGAGAGTTTCCAAGTGTAATAAGCCATTATGTCAACTGGATTTGAAATCACAACGAACACACCGTCAAATCCGTTTGACATTACATTGTCCACTATTGTCTTTATGATTTTCATGCTCGGAGCGAGCATTTCAAGACGGTTGTGAGAGTCTTTTGGCATTGGCGCGCTTGCCGTTATTACAACCACGTCCGCATCGCGGCAGTCTGAATAATCGCCTGCTTTTACGCTCATGTTTCGGTTCATAAAATAAATCGAATGCTGCATGTCCAAAGCCTCGGCAATCGCCTTTTCCTTGTTCACATCAATAAGAACCACTTCCTCGCAAATTCCCTGGTTCAGAATGCTGTATGCCGTTGTTGAGCCTACGTTTCCGGCTCCCACGATAACGACCTTAGAATCCTTAAAACTCATTATTTCCACCTCGTTAGTTTTTGAATTGTGAATAAATCTATTTCGAATCTATATTATAGAAGATTGCGCGGTGGATAAACAACAATTTGTCATCAGGAAAAATTGGAATCACCTTTCAGATTTTTAACGCAGATAAACACGAATGCTCGCAGATTGGTCGCAGATAGTTATTTTTTTTTGCTATCCGAGTTCCAGCTGCGTGACTCTGCGTTCATCTGCGTCAAAATCTGATTTTCTAAACTTCGAAATTGTCGATTTGTTCGCCGATTTTTAGGATTGACGCACGCATTTCTTTTACGATTCCTTTGAGTTTGTCGTCCGTATCCGTCATGCGCGTCGTGCAGAAACTCATCGTGCGGACGCTTTCGTTCATCTGGTCGGTCGCGTCCTTGAGCCGCTGCACGTCGTCCAGAATCGCTTTGTTTCCGTTCGTCATTTCCTTTGAAGCCCGCATAACTTCTTCGCTTGCGTCGCTCATCGTGCTGAGTACGCCGTTGATTTGCACGCTGCCGCTCTTCTGCGATTCCATTGCCGCCTTGATGTTCTTGACGATTTCGTCCGTTTCCTTGATTTTTTCGGAAACCTCGGAGAACATCTTGCTCGTTTCGTCGGAAGCTTTTACGACCGAATTTATCGAGTCATTTATCTTCTTGAGCTGCTCACCGATTGTCCGTGACTGCGAGGCCGAATTCTCCGAGAGCTTCCTGATTTCGTCCGCGACGACGCTGAATCCCCTGCCGGCTTCTCCTGCGTGCGCCGCCTCGATTGCCGCGTTCATCGCGAGAAGGTTTGTCTGGCTCGCAATCGAAGCGATGACCTTGTTCGCCTGGAGAAGCATCGCGCTTTGTCCTTCGATTTGCGTGATTCGGTTGTTCATTTCGCCCTGCTTTTCGTTTCCTGCGCGAGAGAGTTCTTCAAGAGAATCGAATGAGCCTGCCATGGATTCAACGGAATTCGTAACGTCGTTTATCGTGTTGAACATTCCCGAAATAGCGCTGCTTGCTTCGTTAACGCCTTCGACCTGTCTGTCAATCATTCTTTCGAGCGAATCGATGTTCGAGGCGATTTCGTTGACCGCACTTGCAGTCGCGTTTACGCATTTTGTCTGTTTGTCAAGCTGCTCCGTAACGTTTTCGAGGCTGCTCACGATTTCGGATACGCTGCCGTTTGATTCTTCTATGCCTGTTCCAAGATTGTCTTCCGAGGTGTTCAGAGTTTGCCGCGAATGTTTTATGCCTTGCATAATCACTTGCAGTTTTTCGATGAAGCTGTTGAATCCCGTCGTTACCGAGCCTACCTCGTCATCGGTTTTTACGTTGATTCTTGCCGTTAAGTCTGCCGTTCCAGATGCGATTTCGTGTATTCGTTCTTCCAAATTCGAGAGCGGTTTGAGTGCCCGCCTTACGCCTATAAAAAGCGTTCCGACGAGTATCAGCTCGATTATTGAAACGAAAACTATCATGTAGTCCTTGATTTCGCTTGCGGTTTTGAAAACGTATGAATACGGAACCGAAAATGCCAGGCTCCACTTTGTTCCGTTGACTGGCGTGTATACGAGCAAATCCTTGCCGTTCTTGTATTTCATCCAGCCGAAACCGGTTTCGCCCTGAACCATCTTCTGCACCATTTCGGTCATGCCCTGCGTGTCACCGAGCCTGTCGGAATCGAGCGCGTTCGCCTTCATCGTAAGGTTCGTGTCGGTATAAAACTGGATTCTGCCGTCTTCTCCGATTAAAAGCATTTTTCCTTCTTCCGTAAGCGATTTTTCGGCCAGTGCTGCCGAAAGCGTCGCATAAGTTATGGAACCTGCGAAATATCCGACGTGCTGCTTGTTCTTGCTGACGGATTTGCAGACCCAGTAAACAGCATCTTCTTCGCTAGTTCCTTCGAGATTCGAAATGTACTGCGAAAGTGCATCATTTTTCATTCTATTAAAATGTTCTGAGCTAGAAACGTCAAATTCCCTGCCTTCATCCGAATACGCCATTCCTGTTTCGTAATCAACGTAAATTATTTCTTTAAAATCCTTGCTTCGTATGCTCTGATGATTTAAAAGCCATTCGACCGCGTTTTCAGTAGAGAAGTCATGCCTGCGAACAATGTCGCTCATTGTGTACATTCGCATCTGCTGCATGAATTTTGAGTTTCGCTGATTCAAGTTAGTCGCAAAGGATTTTGTGAGGGCTTCTAGCGATACGATTACGCTGTCTTTGCTTGATTTGAAAATCTTGTTCACGCTGAGCACCATGAAGATTCCGAACATAATCATGATTTCGATTCCGACCGTTATGCTGAATTTGGTCGATATTTTCTTCAGTTTTCTTCTAAAATTTTTCTTCATAATCGCTTTTCTCCTCAAAGTTTGATAGGTATGTGCAGAGCTTGAAATGTAAGAAAATTTTAAGGTTAGTTTTTTTATACGTCAAGATAAAATAGAATTGATTCTATGGAAGATTGATTCCGAATTATCGGGCAGTTTACAAAATTCTTTATGAAATTCTCTTTTCGGCTTGTTCTATGAATTGTGTAAACATTTTTTTTCATTTATAATCAAAAGTATTCTTATCGTTGGGAAGTTTTATTTTGCTTCCTAAAATTCGAGTGCTAATCTCTGAAAACGCACTTTTTGGAGATACCCTTTCGGATAAAATCCTTTGGAGGACTTATGGAAACTGGTATGACAATTGCACAGATGCTTGAACAGAGTGCTGTTCTTACTGTGCTTGGTATGTGTGTTGTTTTCGCTTTCCTCGTAATTCTTATCGGTTGTATGAATGTTTTGAGAATCGTTGTTCATGCTGCCAAACTTGATAAGGTAGAGGCTAAAGTTGATACACCGGCTGCTGCTGCACCAGCAGTTGATCAAAAAGCAATCGTAGCTGCGATTGCAACTGCTTTACACGAAAAAAACTAAGGAGTTTTTAGAAAATGGCTAACAAAATCGGTATTTCTGAACTTGTATTACGCGATGCAACACAGTCTTTGCACGCAACTCGTATGACTTTGGCAGACATGCTGCCAATTGCTCCAAAACTTGACAAAATCGGTTACTGGGCTGCAGAAGCTTGGGGTGGAGCTACTTATGACTCTTGTATCCGCTTCTTGAACGAAGATCCGTGGGAGCGCCTCAGAAAGCTCCACGCTGCAATGCCAAATACAAAAATCATGATGCTCTTGCGCGGTCAGAACCTTCTTGGTTACCGCCACTATGCTGATGATGTTGTTGATAAGTTCGTTGAGACAGCTGCTAACAACGGTGTAGACGTATTCCGAATTTTCGATGCTTGTAACGACCCTCGTAACCTTGAGAGAGCTACAAAAGCTGCAAAGAAAACTGGAAAGCACGTTCAGATGGCTATTTCTTATGCAACAACTCCATATCACACAAAAGAAATCTATGCAGATCTCTCAAAGAAATATGCTGAGTTCGGTGCAGATTCTATCTGTATCAAAGATATGTCTGGTTTGCTCAAGCCTTACGAAGCTTACGACCTTGTAAAAGCTATCAAAGCTAAGGTTGATCTTCCAATCGAGATTCACTCACATGCTACAACAGGTCTTTCTGTTGCAACATTGCTCAAGGCTGCTGAGGCTGGAGCAGATGTTCTCGATACTGCAATCTCTGCAATGGCTATGGGTACTTCTCACTCACCAACAGAGACTATCGTTGAGATGCTCAAAGGAACAGAGTACGATACAGGACTCGATATTAGCGCGCTCCTCGAAATCGCAGCTTACTTCCGCGACATCCGCAAGCACTATGCTTCACTTGAGTCTAAGTTCCTCGGAGCAGACACTCGAATCCTTAAATCACAGGTTCCTGGCGGTATGCTTTCTAACCTTGAGAACCAGCTCAAACAGCAGGGTGCATCAGACAAAATCGACGACGTACTCAAAGAAATTCCTCTCGTTCAGAAGGATGTAGGATACGTTCCTCTCGTAACACCAACTTCACAGATTGTTGGTACACAGGCTGTATTCAACGTTCTCTTCGGACGCTACAAGAACCTTACTCAGGAATTCCGTGACCTTCTCGTTGGAAAATACGGAAAAGTTCCTGCAGAACCAAATCCAGAGCTTGTTAAGAAGGCTCTTGAGCAGAACAAGATGGACGCTGCTATCACTTGCCGACCAGCTGACAAAATTGAGCCAGAGTGGGACAAAATGGTTGCAGAGGCTAAGCAGAACGGTGGAAACGGTTCTGTTGAGGATACTCTCACTTACGCTATGTTCCCGAAAGTTGCTACAAAATTCTTCTCAGAGAGAGCAAATGGTCCTGTTGATGCAGAGAAAACATTCGGTCTCAAAGAGGCTCCAAAAGCTGCCGCTTCTTCAAATGGTTCATACACAGTTACAGTTAACGGACAGGCTTATCAGGTAACTTCAAACGGTTCAACTGTTACAGTTGACGGAACTGCTTACGACGTTCAGTTCGGAGCTGCTGGTGCTGCTCCTGCTGCCGCTGCCGCAACAACAGTTGGCGGTGAGGACGTAAAGGCTCCTGTTGCTGGAACTTTGCTCAAGCACTGCTTCTCAAACGGAACTAAAGTTACAAAAGGTCAGACAATCATCATCGTTGAGTCAATGAAGATGGAATTGGAGGTAAAATCTCCTGCTGACGGTACAATCACTTACACAGTTCCAACAGGAACTCAGATTTCTAACGGTCAGGTAATCGCTACTATCGGTGGTGTTGTAAAGGCTGCTCCAGCTCCTGCTGCTGCACCAAAAGCCGCTGCTCCTGCAGCTGCCGCACCTGCTGGCGGAAAACCAGTAAATGCTCCTGTTGCTGGAACATTGCTCAAATATGCTGTTGCAGAAGGTGCTTCTGTTCAGGCAGACACAACTGTAATCATCATTGAGTCAATGAAGATGGAACTTGAGATTAAAGCCGGAGCTGCTGGTAAAGTTCACTTTACAGTAGCAACAGGAACTCAGGTTTCTAACGGACAGGCTGTAGCTGTTATTCAGTAAGGCTAAACGAGAATATCGTAAGTAAAATCTACGCACCGCCGAATCACATTTGGTTTGGCGGTCGCTTTGGGAAATATTTTAACTATGATCGACTTAAAGAAAAATTATAAAAGACAGGCTTTGGGAGTAAGTCTTGCAATTGCCGGAATCGCGTTCGTTTTGAGCTTGGGTTCACAGGTTCTTGCACAGTCTACTTCAGAGCCTACAAATGAAGTTGTTTCTGCAACTTCAGACTTTGATTATGGAACTGGTGTAGACCGAATTATTAAGGGAACTGAGAAGTGGACTCACAATGGCGACAAAAATGACCACGATATCGCTCCTCTTAAATTCTTGAATGGTATTTGGGAATCAACTGGTATCTCAAAAATCTTTTCAGAGAAAGGTGCTCCACAGAAGACTGAAGCAAATGATGCTGATTATGAGCCTTCTAAAGTTAACAACGAGCCAAAAGAGACTGTAAATGAACTCCGTGGCGTTCTTATGGATTCTAACTCTAATGACGAGCAGCTTTCAGAGGTAATCGAGAAGGCTTCTAACCACACTAAGGATTGGGGAACAGCTCCTGGTTGGCAGTCATTCCTTATGATGGCTATTGGATTCCTTATCGTTTATCTTGGTGCTGGACGTGGATTTGAGCCGCTCCTTTTGATTCCAATCGGATTCGGTACAATTCTCGTAAACGCTGTTGGTGCTGGAATGGGTAATCTCCCGGACGGTATGCTTGCAATTATCTATAAAGCTGGTGTTGGTAACGAGTTCTTCCCAATGCTTATCTTTATGGGAATTGGTGCTATGACAGACTTCGGTCCTCTTATCGCTAATCCTAAGACTGCTTTGCTTGGTGGTGCCGCACAGTTCGGTGTATTCTTCACTCTTTTCGGTGTTGCTGTATTGAACCTTCTCGGACTCAACTACAACATCATGCAGGCTTGTGCTATCGCTATCATTGGTGGAGCAGACGGCCCTACATCAATCTATGTTTCTGGAAAACTTGCTCCTGAGCTTATGGCTGTAATCGCTGTTGCAGCTTACTCATACATGGCATTGGTTCCAATGATTCAGCCTCCAATCATGAAGCTTCTTACAACTAAGAAACAGCGCATGATTCACATGGACAACCCACGTGTTGTACCAAAGGCAGAGAAAGTATTGTTCCCAATGATGCTTCTTCTCCTTACTATCCTCTTGTTGCCACCTGCTGCTCCTCTTATTGGATGTCTCGCATTCGGTAACTTTGTAAAAGAGTCTGGTGCTGCTGCACGTCTTTCAAAGACAATGGAGAATGAGTTGATGAACATCGTTTCTATCCTTCTTTCTCTCGGTGTAGGTTCACAGATGACTCCTGAAAAGATTATCAAGGGTGAATCTGTAGGTATCATCGTTCTCGGTCTTCTTGCATTTGCTATTGCTACTGCCGCTGGTGTCTGTATGGCTCATATCATGAACCTCTTCATGCCAAAAGGTAAGAAAATCAATCCGCTCATCGGTTCTGCAGGTGTTTCTGCCGTTCCAATGGCTGCCCGCGTTGCACACAAAGTTGCACAGGGTGACGATCCTACAAACTTCATCTTGATGAACGCTATGGGACCTAACGTTTCTGGTGTAATCGGAACTGCAATCGCTGCTGGTGTATTTATTGCTACATACGGCGGATTCTAGTCCTTTTTTGGACTGAACTAAGGCTGTCTGGTTTTCAGGCAGCCTTTTTCTTTTTTTAAATTTCTCTCTCGACGCTATTTTTTCATATTCAACAGTGTGCTATACTCTTTTCCATGTATTATATTTTTGATGATAAAACAAAAATGTGGGCGCCTTCTCGCATAGCTGCACCTCGTAATATTGAATGTGATACCGAGAAAGTCGAGCTTCAAATGCTTTGCATTGAGCCTGACGCAGAAAAACTTTCCGTTGCTTTTACGGCAACTTATGGAAAAGTTGAAAAAATTGTTGATGAATTAAAACTTCGCCAGATTTATTACGAGGCAATTTTTGACATGAAAAATCATGTGGTTGCCTATAATCCTTACGAAAAAAGTAAATTTAGTTTGTTGGAGTCGCCTGAGTGCGATATTCCTCAGAATGTTCTTGAGATTCTAAAAAATGTTCTTGAACTGTTTTCTTCTGGCGTGTACGGAATGCGACTTGGTTTTGCGCCAAAAACACTTTCTGATATCGAAAATTATGTTCGTAATCCATTGCGCTCTGTTGGTGAGAACGAGCATAAAATTGAGAACACAAAAATCAATTACATGGATGACCGCGTTTACACTTTGCCAGACAGTGCGATTGACTATGAATTCATTTTGCCGAAGAACACCGATGAAGTTTATTTTTATTCCGAATGGTTCTCGATGTTCAAAAAAGAGGGGCGTGACTATATTTCTGAAATCTTAAAAAATGATATTGTCCTTATGTTCGTAAAAAAGGGAAACGATATTGTTGCTGGCATGGAACTCAATGGTTCTAAAATCGTGCAGGTTTCCGGAAATTATAAAAATTGGTTTTACGGAAGCAAAGACAAGTACAATGATTTTTGTGTGAACTTTCGTCGTTGGGCTGGCCGGCACGGCTTAAAAATTGTTGACGAGGAATTTGAACGCAAGTAGAATGTTTTGTGAATTGCTGATATGGAATGTTTTAAAAGACTTAGCCTGATTCTTGTTTTCCTAACTCTTATTTCGCCTCTGATGGGGCAGCGTACACGGATTGTCTGCTTTAGTCACTCCGGGGAAGTTCAGGTCACTACACATTACATTCCGCAGAGTCAGCTTTCGCCGTCCATTTTTACTTCTTCAAGGAACAGCAGTCACTTTGTAAGTAGGCGTGCTGAGGTAAAGGCTCCTCAGTATCGTCTTTTTACTTGTTTTTTGGTTGAAAAACTTTTTGTCGTTCAGCCACTCTTTTCGTTAGTCAGAGGACCGGTAAAGTTTTCCAGAATCCTTCTGATTCCAAAAGTAATAAAGAATATAATTTTTCTTCAAACTGTCCTATAAAAAACTCTCTTTTGCACGGTATTTTCGGCTTTTGAAAGTGCCGTTTTTTCTGGGTAGCTGAAATTCTATTCAGTTCTAAAACCAATTTTCACAAAAAAATTTAATTTCTCGCTTTTAGAGGTAGGTATGTCTGTGTTCGTTGTAATCGGCATATTTGTAGTTCTTACTGTTGTCTGTGTTGTGTTCTTCAGCTAGACAAGGGCTTGAATTCATTCTGTTTAATATCTTCGGATAATCGGATTTTTAATTTTTAAGTTCTTGAAGCAGTTTTGAAAAGTGCAGTTTCCAGAACTGCTTGAAAGTAAAAAGAGGTCATTATGTTATTTGGATTAGGTATTTTTTTCGCTATTATGGTTTCGGTTTTTGTTTTTTCGTTGCTTGGAATCACAATCGACAATCTTGGGGACAAAGTGATTGAGAAAATTGACAAGAGCCGCGAGGAATAGTTAGTCGCCATTTCAGAATTTGATTTGACTTGGTGCTTTAAAAAATTAAGCGGATTAGGGGCTTCCTAATCCGCTTTTTTGTTGTTTTTTTACTTTCCAGCTTCTTTTAGCTTAAAGCAGTCTTGAGCTTTTTTACTAAACTCCAAAATCACGTCCTTGTCGTTCTTACACGTCATAATCGTGCCGTAAATGTAGGCGTGGTCAATGTCTTCTTTGTTTTCGTCGGTCGTGCCTTCCGGGAAAATAACTTTTTGGATTGTCGTAAACTGTTTGTTGTCCGTAGGAATGCCGTTGAACGGCGAAATTTCGCGCATAAGCTGTGTCCAGAAATTCTTTGTTTCTTCAAGCGCGTCGTTCGCAGGCTTATTCTGGTAGCGAATCAAAAATGAAGTGTAATTTTCGGATTTTGGGTCTGTGTAAACGCCCATCGAAAGATTTTCGATTCCCAGTTTTCCATCATTCTTCGTGTATCCGTTCGAAATAAAAAGTGTCGTGTCGTCATCAACTTTTAAAATTTCTTGTGGAAGCGAAAGTTCAATTTTATCAGTTTTGACTTCAAAAGTCGTTTCTCCGCGTTCAATTTTGATTGACGATTCAAAATCCGCGCTTCTAGGAGCATACTCGGCCGGAAGTTCAAGATATTCTTTCCATTCTTTTAGTTTTCCTTGATAGCTCATGTAGACAAAATCTGTCAAAAAATCCAAATCGTGGAAAGACTCGCTTTTTATGGTTTTTGTGGAACCAATCGAGTAAATTACGAACAGGCCAGAAGGCAGTGGCAGTGCATACGTCAAAACCATGCAGTCGGCAAAGTCAATCGAAAAATAATTTACGAGCCATGTCCTACCAAAAAAATCTTTGTGCGTATCTGTCTTTACGGGTTCGCCGAGCGATGTTATCTGAATTTTTTCGCCAGCCATCGTTCGGTTCAAGTTCGTCGCTTTTGCAAGATAGTCCATGTAGATTTTTGGGTTTGACACCAAATCTTTCATAGAAATATCGTCTGGCTTTTTGATGACTGAAAAAACTTGATTCATCATTCTGCCAAATTCTACGTATCCATTGTTTTCTAGTCTGTAAGTATTGAGTTTTGCTGGTTTTGCCCAGTCCCAGTGGCCGGTTTCTCCGAGATACAAAACATACGGAAAGTCAATTCTGTAGGTGCTCGAAAGAAATTCAGCCTTGCCTGAGCTGTTGTCAAAACTTTTTGGACTGGTCGGAGAGTAGTCCTTGCGGATATCTTCAATTATTTCTTCGATATTTTTGTTGTGAATCTTTGTGAGCGATTTTTGCAAATCGTTCAGTTTTTTTGGAAGTTTAATTTCGGTCTTTGATTCGTGATAAAATTTCTGATTAAAAATATTCGGAATCACGTAGTTGAATCTTTTTGAAAACACACCGACATTCTTTTTTGCGGAAATTGCCTCTTCAATCGGTAGCGCATAATTTAGATTTTCGTTCTCGCTTTTCATCGTGATGATTCCGACAACCGTACCGTCCGCTTTGATTAGCGGGCCACCGGAGTTGCCCGGACTTGCCGCCGCAGAGAATCTTAGCCAGCGCCATTCACCGTTTTTTGACTCGTAAGTTTGGCTCGTAAAAACGCCGTCACGAATGATGATTCCTTCACCGTGCGCGTTTCCGACTGAGAAAACTTGCGAATTCGGTTCGATTGATTTTGCGATTTGAAAACCGTTCTTTTTTTTGCCCTTAAAATTTTCTACCGTGAACGAAATAAAATCTCTGTCGGTGGAAAATGCCGTGATTTCGTCAATTTTGTAAACTTCGCCGTTAGTGTCGCGAATGTAATAATCTTTGTAGACGCTTTCGCCAAAGAGTGTTATTACGTGAGCGGCTGTAAAAAAAGTTCCGTCGCTCGTTCGGAAAGCCGTTCCAATCGGCACGTATTTGTCGTTTCGGATTGTAAAGTCGATTCTGTCGATTGGCAGCTCTCTTTCGTAAGTCACGTTTTTTGAATCTGTTTTTTCAACGACGACTTCAAAAACTGCTCCCATCACTTTTGCGTAGGTTTTTGAATCCAGCATTGATTGCGAAAAAAATTGTGTGAGCGAAAAAAGCCCAAGAATCGCAACAAAAATGATTTTTTTCATCTTCACTCCATTTTTTATTTTTTCTGATTCTCTAAAAATCTTCTAATTTCAATTCTGCAAATTCTTTGTCCGTCAGAGTTGAGCCTTTTTTGCTTACGAGTTTTGAGGCAACCAAATTTCCAACAGAAACGGCATTTTTTAGGGATTTGCCGAGTTTTAATGCGGCGATTACAGAACCAAAATGCGAGTCGCCCGCTCCAATCGTATCTGTTACCGTCGTTTTTACGGACGGAATCATTCCCATCTCTTTTGTGCCCGCATCAAAGAAAAACGCTCCGTCAGAGCCACAAGTTATGATAACATGATTTTTAGTTGATTCATAGATTTTTTCTGCCGCGGACAAAACGTCTTTTTGCTGCGTGTAATTTAGAGCTTCGTCTTTATTCAAATGAATCACCGGATTGCAGGCAAAAATTCTTTTCATAAGCGGTTCCTTCAAGAACATGATTCTCGGTGCCGGTGCGAAAAACAAAGTGAATTTTGAACCTATTTTTTTTGTGGAAATTAAAAATTTCTTCTATATATTCTATTTCGTTTTCTGCCGTTGATTCTTCAAGTTCAAGTCCGCAAATGTATGCGCTGTCAATTTTGCTAAAATCAATCTCCGAAAAATTTGCCCTGTCAAATTTGTACTCGGCTCCGTGCCTGCACATAAAACTTCGTTCGCCGTTTGAGTCAACCAGGCAGTAGCAGCATCCGTTTTCTTCTTTTGATTCCGCGAAGATTTTTATGTTTCTTTCGCAAAGTGATTTTTTTACGAAATCTCCGTAAATTCCGTTGCCGACCGGCGAGCAGAGCGTGTAGGGAATTGCAAAGTGCCGTAAAATTTCTGATACGTTAAATGCGCATCCTCCCAGATTCACTTCCTGAGAAGAAAAAACAATGTCTTCCCCTGTTTCTGGGAGCTTTGAAACGTTGATAATTACGTCGGCAACAGTGCTGCCAATAACTAGAGTCTCATTCATTTTTTTATTCCTTTGGATTTTCGAAAGAAAAGTAGTCTGGAAGTTCAACTTCAAATGCCGTTGTTTTTCCGTTTTCTTTTAATGTGAGTTTTTTTGAGCATAAAAGCAGATTTTTGATTTTCAACGCTTTTTTTGCCATTTTGTTCAGTTTGAAATTTCCGTGTTTGTCGTCACCAGCAATCGGTGCGCCTGCTTTTGCAAGGTGAATCCTGATTTGGTGCATTCTGCCCGTTCCCAGTTTAAGGTGAATTTTTGAAAAGGTGAGCGATTTTGATTCATCATTTTCGTTTTGCGAAGGAATTTCTGTAGTCCAAGTCTTTTCGACAGAAAAATGCGTTACGGCAGAAAGTTCACGCTTTCCTTTTGTAACGTTGTCTTGAATCGTTCCCTGTTTTTTTTCCTTGCCATTGAGCTGTGGAATGCCGAATGTTATAGCGATGTATTCTTTTTTGACATTTCCTCCCGCAATGTAGTTTATCCACTTTGCGGCGGCGGCAGGATTTTTTGCCACGACCATAAGACCGCAGGTTTCTTTGTCGAGTCTGTGAACGAGATGAAGTTTGTAGCCCATTTGCTTTGAAAGTTCCTCGTCGAGTGGGTGCGCGACTCCTTCTCCGCCTTGTACCGAAATGCCGGCCGGTTTGTTTATGATTATAATTTCGTTGTTTTCAAAAACGATTGGAATATTATTCATTTGCATTATACTACTTTAAAAGGAAGTTTTTATGAATAGGATTTTTGGGAATAAAATTTTTATTTTTCTTTTCCTCGTTTTTTCTTTTGGATTTGCCCATGCGGAGCTGGTTACTTCCGATGAATTTGGCTATTCGATTGATTTTCCAGAAGGTTTTGAGATTCAGGACATGAGCGAAGACCAGACTATCGTTGTGTTTTCCCATTCCTCGTTGAATTTGGACGTGCTTTTGAGGGCTTGGCCTGAAGGCCAGTTCAAGAATGCAAAAGAGGCGATGAATGATACGATGAAGCGTCTCGGTGCGGAATTTGACACTTCCGAGGTGGAATGGCGAAAGCAGAAGTGCGTCGTTACGAATTTTAAGTCGGCAAAACTCAGCGAACGAGGAATTTCAATCGGGTGGGGGGCCGGTGTGCCCGTTCCCGAAAAAAAAGGAATACTTACGGTTCTAGCCTACTCGCCTGAAAGTCAGGCTTTTGACACCGAGCAAATGATGATTTCGGTGCTGGACGCAATTTTTATTGATAAGGGCAGTTTTTCGGAGCCAGGACTTATTACGACGCTTGCCTTTCCAAGCGAGGGCAAAAAGGATGTTGCGCTAAAAATCGCCGGAAAGTCTATAAAGACAACTCTCGATAATGTTGATTCTAAGGCCAGCCAATTTTTGATTGACCGCGAATTTGATGTTTTTAAGTATTATGCGGCCACAAAGTCGCCTTTGATGTATGACGCATGGATTCGTTTTTACAGGCTGATTGCCCGTGACAGTCTCGGAAGGCTAAAAAAGGCTTCGTTTGATATTTGGTCTGCTCTGCAGGCTGAATCGATGAAAAAAGATGCTTTGAATCCAGATGCAGCCCTTGCGCAAATCCTTCTGAACTGGGTTCAGGAATTTGATTATGAACGTGTTTCTGCAAAGACTGACAAAGCCGATTTTACGAATTTGCCAGATGTTTTGGCTGGGCGCGGAAGTGACTGCGATTCTCGAAGTATGCTTCTTGCGGTTATCTTAAAGAATTGCGGAATGGACACTTGTATGTTCGTAAGCGAAATTTATAGTCATGCAATGTTTGGGATTTGTCTTTCTGATAAGGAAGGTCAAAAAATCAAAGTTGATGATAAAGAATATCTTGTGGGCGAAACGACTGCGAAAAATCTTACGCTCGGAAAAATTGACGCTCAGATGCAAGACCGTTCAAAATGGCGTGCTATTGAAATGTATTGATTTTAATGGGGCGGATGCCCCCATTTTTTATTCGGTTTGATTTTTATTTCTATATTTTACAAAATCAAGCTGTGCTCCAGTATCGGACTAGACCCGATAACCGTTGCAGCTGAATCTGTTAAAGCTTGCCGTGCCGGGCACGGCAAGTGGTTATAGAAGCTCTGCATTCGTCCTATTCGTTTGTAAGAATGTTGTATGCTTCGAGTGGGTTTGTAGAGTTCAAAAGAGAATCTCTTACTTCGCGCTGCTTGAGTTTAGAGCTAAAGAAACTCAATGTCTGCAAATAATATGAATGCTGGTTGTAAGCGGCTGCAATCATAATCAGGAGGCGAACCGGCGTGTCGTCAATTGCCTGAAAGTCAATCAACTCGTTTTTGCAGATTCCGACGCTCATTACCAAATCAGTGACTGACGAAAGTCTTACGTGCGGAATTGCAAGTCCGCGTCCGATTGCGGTTGACATGAGCTCTTCGCGTTTAAGAATTTCGCGAACAAGTTCGCTTCCGTCTTTTATTTGTGGTGCAGTTGCAAGATTTTGGGCAAGCTCTACGATTGCATCTCTTTTTGTTGAATGGTCGATATAAATGATTCTGTCAGGAGAAAGAATGTTCTTAACGCGAACCTGCTGTACTGTTTCAGTCTGTTTTACAGGTGATGAAAGGCGTGCGTTTACCCATTTTTCGATTTCTGATTTTTTGAATCGCCATACAGTGCCGATTTTCCCAGCTGGAATTTCGCCTTTCTGTGCCCAGTCGTAAACTGTGCGCTCTGAAACTCTTAAATATTTTGCTACTTCTTCAATCGTAAGAATATCGTCTTCCAAGATAAATCTCCTTTTATTTTCTTTAATTCGTATTTTCCAACAAGGGAAGTTCCCCAAAAATCATTTGTATTATTTTGCAAGGTTTGCGGTTTGTTGTCAAGATATGCGAGATTTTGCACGTATTTCTTTTTTCTGTTGTGTTTTTGTACAATCCATGACTTTTTAGAGCATTTTTACGTCTGTTAGTAAACAACAGAACTATTTATTATGATAATACATAATTAATAATTTGCAATCAAAAAATAGTGTTTCTGTGTATAAAAATCTGATTCGAGAAATATAAAATTAAAAAAAAAGTTGACCAAAAATCAGCTCTGACGGTGCATCTGCAAACCGAACGGAAACATTCGTTCTGCCGTTTTCGTCAGTGTATAAAATTATTTCGTTTTCCATTTTATTCTCTCTTGGCGTTGCCTTCTACCAGTTGTCTGTCATGTCAAAAAGCTCAACGTGGGCTTCTTCCTGAAAAGTGGATTTTTCTGGAACTTTGGCGGTTTGAACTTCAACTTTTTCTGTATTTTCTATAATCGAGGAAATGTTTCGTTCCGAATCTTTTTCGGCAACTTTTTCAACATCTTTCTTTTCAGCAGGTTTGACTTTCTGATTCAATTCTTTTTTAGTTACCGATTTTGCTATCGATTTGTCTATAGATTTAGCGACCGGAGGCTCGATTTTTTGAATCTCACTGATTTCGGCAGTTTTTGGCGTGAGAAGCTCTATTATGCGGTGGTATTTTTTAACTTCGTTAGGCGTGAAATTCGGACGCGGTTCAGGAAAATAACTCTGGAACACTTCAAGCGCTATCATCTCGTTCTTGTTTTTCAGCGTAATATCAGCGCCATGTGAACATAAAAGTTCAACTGCCGAAAGAATGTTTTCAATTTTTTCTTCGTGAGCCACAGCTTCAAGAAGCGGAGTATTTCCGTAGTAGTTAAATTTGTTAACGTCGGGACTGTACTCAAGCAGAACGGATGCAAGCTGCAGGGCAAAAGGCGAAGTTCCTCTTGAAATGGCATCCGCAGCGTAATGCACGGCTGTCTGTTGCCAGTAATCACCGGCATTCAAATCAAATCCAAATTCAATCAGCTTTTTTAATATTGAAACATTTGCCTCAAGGCTTTTCATCTCCTTCTTTTCAAAAAGCTCCATTATAAGCGTCCTGTCAGGGTGGGTATATGAACAGAACATGTGCGCAGGCTTTACGCCGTTTTCAAGCAGCAAGAGAGTCATTTTTTCATAATCATCGTTATGCAGGGCAAGCTGAATCGGCTGAACGCAGTCCGAATCTTTGTTTTCACTGCCGCTAAAATCAACTCCGTGCGAAATAAGGTTTTTTACTGCAGAATACCTGTTTCCCTGAATGGCAAAAGCAAGCGGTGAAGCCTGAATGCGAAGGTAAGCTGAGGAAGCCTGGTTTCTTTTTTTTGCAAAAATACTTTTGGTAAAAAGAACCGGCTTTCCAGTTTGTTCATCTAGCGGAACAAAATTTGCATCAGCACCGGAATCAAGCAACAAAGTGATTATTTTGTTTGACTTGTCGTTTTCGTCATCAAGGCAGGCAAGAGAAAGTGCTGAAAATTCTTTTGAAGTCTCGTTCGGATTCTGCCCCTTTTTAAGCAGCTTACGAACTTTTCTTACATTGTTCTTTTCAACAGCGCGCACGAGCGGCGTAAGTTCCTTTTTAAAGTTCCGCGCTTCTTTCCACTCTGAAAAACTGTCGGAAATACTGGAAAAAATTCCACCGATAATCATCAGTCCTAACGGAAGACAAAAACTTAGTCCGAACACAATCCTTGCAACAGTCTTTACAGTTCCAGATGCAAAAATAAGAATCACGCCTGAAACAAGGGCTGTAAGTCCGAAAAACAGGAGCCACCCTATAATCTCAAAAAGAATGGAAAAATCTGCGTCTAACGGAGCACCCATATAAACACTTCCTTTTTTTAATTATTTTTTTTAAATTAGAGGTGTTCGAGAACTTCAGCTTTTCGAACAGCTTCCAAATAAAACTGAGTTTTTGCAAGGCTTTAGCCTGAAAAAACTCGCATAGACCTGGAGGAAACATAGGTTTCCGAACAGTTCAGATTATACAGCAAAAATCTTGTTCCTGCATAATCAGACCGTGGAATTTGCAGAAACTTTAAAAATCCTTTTCTCATTCATCAGCAAACAGGAGCCAATTTTGAAAAAGCTTGTTTTATTATTTTGTTCGGCACAAATTCTTTTTAATGCGTCGTGTTCTTCCAACAAAAAGGTCGGTTCTACAGTCCGAAAAACGGTGACTGCCGAAGGAAAAACTTATGTGAAAAATCTGAAGATTTCTGAATGGAATGAATTTGACGCGCAGGGACGAAAGATTTGCACAAAATGCAACGGAAGCGAATTTCACTTTGATTACGACGAGACCGGGACTAAAATGCACACGACGAGCTTTCTTTCCTCAGAGAAAATCAGTGAATCGTGGAGCGAGCTTGATTCCAAAGGAAATAAAATCTATTTTAAAAACAGCGGCGGCTATGAAGAATGGTACGAATACACTTTCTGGCAGGACGGAACCGTAAAGACCAAAACAACGTATACGGAAAAATGAAGTTCCTGAACAGAAAAACTTCGGTTTCCTACTTTCTAGTATAACAAATACCAAATAAGTGTCATGGAATGATTTTTTCTAAAATTACCAGACTTTCCGCACTACAGGCATGTTGACGAAAAAATTGGCGGAACGAGAGCAAAAAACGGCTTTTGTGAACGTTTGCAAGGTGAGCCGGTTTGTGGCGTCAATAAATTTCCTTGCGTCTTGCACCGCGTGAACAAAAACGGCTTTTTGCGGTAGTGCAGACAATTTTTACACTTACAAGTTTATACTGCGGAAGCCGTGAGCTTTCCTCGCGTATCACTTTATCAATTCAGCAATTTTCTTTATAATTTTAGCTTGCATTAAAAATAGAAAAATAGCAGGCAGTGTGGTATGAAAAATAAAAAGCAAAAGATTATTTTCTTTTCGTCGTTGGGTGCTTGTATCTTGTATGTGGTTATTGCGGCACGTCCTTTGTCACGAGAAATTCAATTTGAACCGGTTTGGACGATTGATTCAAGCCGTGCGGCAAAAGTCGAAAATCCTTCGTTCGAAAATGTAATTCCGTTTAAGCTTGGTCAGAATATGGGCTATTTTAACGAGGACGGCCAAGTTCTTACGTATGTTTCGTTTCCTTACAAAGCGGTTCTTACGCCGGAGTTTTACACGGTTTTTGGAACTAGTTCACCAACAATGCCAGTTTATTCTCCTGACGGAAATCTCGTTTTTTCTATAAACAAATATGGATTCCCTTTCTTTGAGGAGAATCGAAAATATCTTCTTTTGCCGGGCGGTTCTTCTTTTTCGCAGCTGAACGATGACGGAACTGTTCGATGGACTTTTGAATATTATTCACCGATTACAGCTTTTTCGTCTTCTGAGGCTGGTGTTGTAGCGGGCTTTGCCGACGGAAATATCATTGCCTTTGATGAAAAAGGCAAAATTACCCAGAGATTTACTCCTGGCGGAAGCAATTATCCTGTTATTTACGGCGCGGGAATTTCTGATTCTGGAAAGTTCGTTGCTGCTGTTTCTGGTCAGGAAAGACAGCGTTTTGTTCTCTCAAAGAAAACTGGAGACAACACTGCGATTATTTCTCACAAATTTTTTGATACAGAAATGAATCATCAAGTCCTTGTAAAATTCCGAAATGATGAGAAAGCGGTTTATTATAACTATAACGGCGGAATTGGAATCGTTAATACAAAGACTTTAAAATACACTCAGATTCCTTTGCACGGTCTTGTAATTTCGATTAAAGAGTCTGAAAACGGAATTGTTTTTGTTCTTAGCCGTGATGGAAGAAAATATACCGTTTCTGTGATTGAACCTGTAGATGTTTTTGCCGGTTCATTCTCTTTTGATGCCGACGACGCCTTTATTGAGGTTAAGAATAATTCTCTGTACGTTGGACGGGACACAAAAATTTCAAAGATAAACATTCATCACCGTTAATGTGTGAAATTTTGATTTTGCAGGATTTGCCTTATGAAAAAAATATTTGTTGCTGGAGTTGCGGTTTTGTCTGCCGCGTTGGTTTTTGCGTTCGACTGGCCGCAGAATGAAATCAGTTCCGATACATTCTTTTCTTATTTTGCTCAGGACCGGGGGGGCACAATCAGTTCCTCGCTTGTTTTTTCTGAAACCCACGAAGTAAAGGCCGCGGGGCAGGGGCGTGTTCTTGCTGTCCTTACGGATAATGCCGGCGGAGATTTTTTTGAAAGCACTCTCGGAAACGCGGTTATTATTTCGCATGATGACAATATGATGACCGTTTACGCGAATCTTGACGATTCAAATGAAAAAGAGCGTTTTAAGATGCGAGACGTTACTTCTGGAACTTATTTGGGAAAAACAGGCAGTTCTGGCTGGCAAATGGGCGAGGGTTGTCTTGAGTTTCAGGTAGTTGACGTTAAGAACGAATCTTTCATAAATCCTAGAGTTTTAATGCCTAGATATGGGGATGAACTGGAACTTTCAATCCGCAATGTTACGGCCATAAACAAAAAAGGCGAGCGATACAACTTGGGATTCCAGAAAAATCTTGATTCTGGAATTTACAGGCTTTATCGCGAGAGTCAGGATATTGCCATGCCGTTCAAGACTATTGTTTACGTGAACGGAGCTTCGGTTGAGACTCTCACCTATGATGTTTTGCTTGAAAAAGACGGGAAAATCGTTACTGGTGGGCGAACAAACTATGCGGTGGAGGATTGTTACCCGGAGCCTGGATTGCAGCTTTTGGGCGAAGTTACGATTCCGAAAGGCAAAAATGAAATTGCCGTGGTTGTAGGCGATATAAACGGCCTTGAAAAATCCATAGTTTATTCAATAGAAGCCAGATAAATACAGGAAAATTAGTATTTTGGCGCAGATTTTTGCGAATAGGATGCGGTATGTTAGTGAAACGTATACTTTCCCATCTGCGCCAAAAAGACAAGATTTACTTTTTATATTTTCCGTTCAAAGCCAATTGGTTCTGCTCCTGATTTTATTTTTTCATTCTTGCAGTAGTCGAGAACCTCTTTGAATGATGGAAGATTTCCTGTAAGAATTTCGTCCATCGTGGTTTTTCTTACGATGTTTAAAATTTCTCCGCCCGTAAAAGAATAATTTTTTGCAAGCGTCTGGGCTTGTTCTTCCGTGAGCCATGCAAGATTGCTCTTCCAGATTTTAGCTTTTACAGAAGCGTTCGGACTTTTGAACTTCACTTTGAACAAAAATCGTCTTTCAAAAGCTTTGTCAAAATTTTCTTCTAGGTTCGTTGTTGCAATCAAAATCCCCGGAAGAGTTTCCATTTCTTCAAGCAATATGTTTTGAATCGTGTTGTCGGTGCGACTGCCTTCACCCGGTCCTGAAATTTCCCGGCGTTTTCCGAAAAGTGCGTCTGCTTCGTTAAAAAGCAGAATCGGCATGTTGTCGTTGTTCTTTTTAGCGGATTCGCAGAGCTTTTTGTAGTCAGAAAATATTTTCTTCATTTTCTGTTCAGTTTCGCCGTACCATTGCGAACGGACGCTGCCAATGTCCACATGAAAAATATTTCTGTTCGTGGATTTTGCAAGCTGATAAACGGTTTCGGTTTTTCCGGTTCCGGGTTCCCCATAGAACATCACGCAGATTCCGACCGGCATTTTTCGTTCTTCGAGCCGTGTCTGCAATTTTACGAAGTTGTCCTGCTTGAGCGAGGCGAAAAGTTTTGAGATTTCCTTTTCGTTTTCTTCCATATAAAAAAGTTCTTTTTGCTGAATCTTTTCGTGGCTTTTCAGTTGTTTTTCGCCAAGTTTTTTCTCGTAGAATTTTCCTTCGTCGCCCAAAAGCAGGTGAAGTGATTTGTCCGTCAGCGAAATTGTGGATTCCATCATCGTGGACTTGTTTTCGAATTGCATGAGTTCGTTCTTAAAAAGAATGTTGGTTTCGTTCATAATGCTTTCGGCAAGTTGCATTCGTGCCGGTCCCTCGTCGGTAACGCGGTTTATGAGAACCATAAGGTCAACTTCCGAATTCATGTGATTTATCATTCCCGCCGTCGTATCGTAGAGAATCACGCGGTCTTCGATGCGAGGAATGATTTTTTTTAGCTGCTCGATGGCTTTTACGTCTTTGTGCGAGCGTTCGAGATTTTCGATTGCGCGAAAAAGCGTGTCGATGCGTTCCGAAGAGTCAACTCGCCGGTCGCCAAGTCGTTCTGTTTGCCGGATGAATGTTTGAATTGATTTTACGTTTTTTCCAGAAACTGTTGAGATTTTGTCGCCTGCAAGAATCGCATCTGTAACATAATTCGGAATTTTGTAAAAAGGTTTTCCGTTCATCCCGTCTGGTGCATCTGTTTCTTCAATGAGGCCTTTTTCGAGCAGCTCTTGCATTTTGTCTTTGTATTGAAGCACGTTGAGAGGATTGCATTCGTAATAATCTGAAATCTGCATGAGCGTGAATGGGCGTTCAAGGTAGTCGAAGTATGCCGTAAAAATACTGCAGAATAGTACCGTCTGAACTTCATCGGTTTCGAGATATTTGTTTAAAAATGAAAGTGCCTTTTTAAAATCCTTATTGTACTCAGGCTGAAAATTGAATTTTTTGAGTGTCACAACAACTGTAGAAATGTGTTTGAGCACTCCCGTCGTCTTTGATGTAAATTTTTCCATTATAAATCCTTTTGCTAGACTAAAAATATAGTTATAATGGCGCGGTATTGTCAACTTTACGAGTTTGGATTGGCTTTGCCGCGCCAGAGTAGTTTTCTTGCGAAAACTACTCGGCTGGAGGGGAAACTTGCCGGTGTTTTCGATGTTGCGGCGGCAAGGAAAGCCGCCACATCGGAGGTTGAGCTTTATTGTCCGCGCCACGCGAACAATTTTGCCGCGCCAGAGTAGTTTTCTTGCGAAAATTACTCCGCTGGTGGGGGAACTTACAGGTGCTTCCGATGTTGCGACGGCAAGGAAAGCCACAACATCGGAGGTTGAGCTTTATTGTCCGCGCCACGCGAACAATTTTGCCGTGCCAGAGTAGTTTTCTTGCGAAAACTACTCGGCTGGAGGGAAACTTGCAGGTGTTTCCGTGGTTGCGGCGGCAAGCAAGGCCTCCACCACGGAGGGGCAGTTTTATTGCACGCGCAACGCGTGCAATTTTGCCGTGCCAGAGTAGATTTCTTACGAAAACTGCTCGGCTGGAGGGGAATTTATAGGTGTTTTCGAGTTTCGGTGGCAAGGATTGCGCGCAAAGTGAAGCACAAGTTTTCATTGAAAAATTGTGGAAAACGCACAAAGCAAACTTTTTGATTTAATTTTATCTTTCAGCGTTTCTTTTTATACCGTGACAAACCAGCGTCGATAGGCTAAACTCAAAGGTATGCGTAAAAATTTTATCTTGATTTTACTTTTGCTGTGCTCGTTTGCGGCTTATTCAAAAAACTCTCTGCAATTCAGGCTGATTCGGGACGATGTGAATTTGAATGTTGAAAAATTGCCGAAGAATTGCGAAGCTTTAAAATACGGCGAAGAAGAACTTGCTGTTGAAAAAAAAGCGATTATCGACGAGAAGCACATTACGAAAATCATTCTAAAAGACGATGAGATGGATCATGAGCCAACGGTGGTTTTTGAGCTTTCAAAGAATGGGCAGAAAAAACTTGCAAGTGTGACTGGAAAAAATATCGGAAAGTGCGTCGCAATTGTTTTTGAAGGCGAAGTTCTCGTTCGTGCAAAGATTACTGAAAAAATCGATACGGAACAAATTACGCTGGCGTTGGTCAACGAGAAGACTGTAGAAAAATTAAAAGAATCTTTTGAAGTTGAAGATACCCGTGGAAATTTAAAAAAAACGCTCGGTGAAGGAATTCTTGTTGAGGACGGATTTAAATTGGAAGATTTCTTGAAGGACACGTCTTCAATCGATAAGGGCGAGCCGCTTCAGGTGATGCTTGCTTTTTTGCATTATTACAGGCTCGGCGATGAGCGATACAAAAACTTTATTGAGGATTACAAGTCTTTTAAAAAGGAAAATCTTATTTACCGGTTCGACACTGATTTTAAAAATACTTTTGCAAAGAGCAAGGACTTAAAATTTTGCCTGTATCCAGAAACGTTCGTTCAGTTGAACGATGATATTTTTTTGTGCGATGTTGGTTGCGAGGCTGAATTTGAAAATATCGGAAAAAGTTCTAACATTCTGCTCTTGGTAATGGCTAAAAACGCAAAAGACGAGTGGATTGTCCTTCTTTTGAGAAGCTAGGATTTTTGCGTGGAGGAAACGTAACTGTATGAAAAAGGCATTTTTTTCTATATTCATCATGTTTTTCTCAAGCTTTGCGTTTTCTAATGAACTTATGATTTATCGCCCGGAGAACACTTCCCATATTAATGAGGTTCGTTGCTGGATAAAAATCGAGGATGAAAACGGAAAAGACGTTACGTACACGCAGGCAAAGGCGTCTTATGCGTACATAGACCAACCTAAAAAATTAAAGTGGTATCAAAAATCATTCTATCTTGACGGCGGAATGATTTGCCATCTTTATTTGAACACGAACCACGGCGAAAAATATAAAATTTCAGTTTACACGCCAAAAGACCACGTTGAAAATTTTCCTGTTGCCGAAAATCTCCGCACCGACTGGGATTCGACTGTTTTTGAATATGATTCTTCAAAAATCGAGAATTCCGTGGACAAAAATTATAATCCGCTTTTCGTGATTTTTGTTTCGCCATTCGCCAATGACAATGGCTTCTATCTTCCAAAGTGGAAACTTGACTTTAAGGCTCCGAAATATTTTAAATTCACCCGACCGACGATGCAGTAGGCTTGTGCGGGCAGTATTGTCATGATGAATTTGATTCATCATTTATGCCTGGTAATTTGGTAATGTAGAGATTTCAAAACTAGTACAACGAAAAGTAATTAACCGTCATTCCGAACTCCTTTCGGAATCCATGAACACAGATGCTGTAACGAGTTCAGCAAGGTACGAAAAGAAAAAAAATCAGCCCCAAAAAGGACTGATTTTAATGAGCGACCGGGGGTTCGAACCCCGGACCCACAGATTAAGAGTCTGTTGCTCTACCAACTGAGCTAGTCGCCCGAAAGTGATAACTAGTCTATGCGTATATTCAAAAAATGTCAATAGTTTAAAACCCTTTTTTACAAAAAAAATGCTTTTTTTACGTTTCAAACTCAATATTTTAACTTTTTGTTATCTGTACATTTTCTGTCTGTAATAGCCCAGTATCTGTAGAATACTCTTGACAAAATTATTTACCTACTATATAGATAGGTAATCTAGGTTATTACAGGAGGAAAAAGGTGCTGATTCTTTCAGAAAAACTCTTGTCTCTGATACGGCGACATTCAGAATATGCATTTCCAGAAGAGGGCACTGGAGTTCTTTTTGGCCGGTCAGCAATGGATATCCGTATTGCAACAGAATTTTTTCCTATTAAAAACTCAGCTTTGAATCGACAAACAGAATTTGCCATTTCTGAAAAAGATTTGCTGGAAGTTGAAAAAAAAGCTGCAGTAAAGGGGCTGGATGTATTGGGGTTCTGTCACTCGCATGTAAATTTTGAGGTTGTTGCTTCAGAAAAAGATAAATCTTTTGCCGTTCCTGGTTTGTCTTATCCGATTGTTCAGGTTCTAAATGGAAAGGCAGCTGTCATAAAAAGTTACGCATTTATAGGCGGATTTGAAAAAAATAATTTTTCCGAGGAGGAAATCGTATGTCAATAAAAGTCCTTGTTTCTGCAACACTTCGCACGTTCACTGGTCGTAACGCCTCGTTTCTTTTGGATTCAAAATCTGTTAAAGGGGTTCTTGCATCTCTGATTGAAGAATATCCTGATTTTGCAAAGGCACTTTATGATGAGAATGACTTTCTTCGCTCTTTTATCAATATATATGTTAATGATGTAAATATTAAACAGCTTCAGAATCTTGAGACTCGGTTGAAAGATGGGGACACTGTTCTTCTGCTGCCGGCAATTGCGGGTGGCGCACCGGTAGAATCTGTAATACCGCAGGAACGAAGAAAAGAAGCAAAACTTGATGACACGGAAATTGAACGCTTTTCAAAACATCTTATGCTTCGTGAAATTGGTGTAAAAGGTCAAAAGAATATCAAAGCGGCGAAGGTTCTTATCTGCGGGCTTGGTGCACTCGGTTCGGTACTGGCAGAATATCTTGCTGCGGCGGGCGTTGGTACAATCGGAATCGTTGATTTTGATGTTGTGAATCTTCAGAACCTGCAGAATCAGATACTGTACGGAAGGCGTGATTTAAAAAGGCCAAAAGTAATGTCTGCAAAAGATAAGATTAAAGGCATTAATCAGTCTATAAATGTTGAAACCTACAATACAAAACTTGAGGCAGATAACATCAAGGAGATTATCGCTGATTATGACATTGTTGCAGATGCCACAGATAATTACAAAGCCCGCTATCTGATAAACGATGCGTGCGTCTTGCTTGGTAAGCCCGATGTATTCGGCGCAATCTATCAGTTTGAAGGTCAGGTTTCTGTTTTTGATTCTCAGCACGGTCCCTGTTACAGATGTGCATTTCCTGCTCCGCCGCCGTCTGGTCTTGTTCCCACTTGTTCAGAAGGCGGTTCAATTAGTTCTCTGGCAGGCATAATCGGAAGTATTCAGGCCACGGAAGTTCTAAAGCTGATTACTGGCGGAGGAGACGTGCTTATTGGCGAGGCCTTTGTTTTTGATGCCTGGAACCTTACATCTTCAAAAGTAAAAATTGCAAAGAATGATGCTTGCCCGCTCTGCGGTCTGAGTCCTTCCATTACTGAAGTGGAAGATTTTGATTACGAAGAATTCTGTGGATTGAAGCAGGATGAAAATGAAATTACTGTTGAAGGAATAGCGGCTTCTGTGCTTGCCGAGCGCATTTCCAAAGGAGACAGAATGACCATTGTTGATGTGCGGGAACCTCATGAACGGGCAATTAACCGCTTTCCGAATGCCATTGTCATTCCAATCGGTCAGCTTGCCCGCCGACAGAAGGAACTTGACCCGACAATCGACACGATTTTTGTGTGTCGTGAAGGAAAACGAAGTGTGCTTGCAATCAACACATTGCGTGAAGCCGGATATACGGGACCAATGTACAACTTAAAAGGCGGTATTGAGGCTGCGAAAGACGTCATCCTTCCGCATGAAGGTGCATGGTTATAGTTCAAAAAACATCGTCTGTTGACGGTGATTTAAAATAATCAGCTGTATTCAGTAGGTTCTGAATCAGCAAACATGGAGGTCAGCTAAATGGCAGACAACGAAGGTAAAATTAACGCATTAGGTGCAAAGGCAGTTTACAATCTTGCCAATGTAACAAAAACCAAGCCGATTTATGGTGCGCTTACACCAAAATGGCTTACAAAAGTCCTTGAATTCAAAGGTCTTGAAACAGGAATTTTCCGAGTAAACAAAGTTGTTGAAGGTGAAACTCCGCTTGACGTTCTTTGCTCACAGACAAAAAAATCTGACATTATTCCTGACGGCTATGTTGAATATGAGACAGAACCTCGTGAATACCGATTGAATTCAATTTCTACTATCATCAATGTGAACACAGCGGTTGAAGATGTTTATTCTTCTCCGTATGACCAGGTTCAGGAACAGCTTTCGCTCGCAATTGATTCTTTGCGTGAGCGGCAGGAAAGCCAGCTCATCAATAACGATGATTACGGTCTTCTTAAAAATGTTCCGGATTCACAGCGCATCCGTCCAATTCGCGAAGACGGCCGCCCAACACCTGATGACTTGGACGAATTGATTTCAAAAGTTTGGAAAGAGCCAAGCTTCTTCCTCGCTCACCCACGAGCAATCGCCGCATTCGAGCGTGAATGTACTCGCCGTGGCGTTCCGCCGGTAACAGCAAATATCGCTGGCGGCACATTTATTTTGTGGCGCGGAATTCCTCTCATCCCGACCGACAAGCTTCTTGTTGACGGCCTTAAGAAACCTGAATCACAGAGCGGAAAGACAAACATTCTTCTTGTTCGCACCGGAGAAGCAAAACGCGGTGTAATCGGTCTTTTCCAGGCAGGTCTGAAGAACGAACATTCACGAGGTCTTTCAGTCCGATTCCGTGGAATTGACGACAAAGGTGTTGCATCTTATCTCTTATCTTTGTACTGCTCTGCGGCAATTCTCTCTGATGATGCTATCGCAGTTCTCGAAGATGTAGAGGTAGGTGAATACTATGATTACGACTAATGAACAGGCGTATGATTTGCCTACTGCTCAGGAACTTGAGCAGCTTGCAAATTCTCTGTTCCCTGATTTGATTCCTGAGGTTCAGAAAAATGCTGAATTCTGTCCGACAAGTTCCGGTCAGGAATATTTCAGCAATTTTGGCTCACAGGGGCAGTCAGCGGCAGCAGCAGAAGCTGGCAGAGAACCGGGTGCTCCCGTAACTGCAGACGAATATTCTCATTTTGCTACGGAAGAAAGTCCTGTATATGGCGAATACCAAAACCATGCAGAAAATACACTTTCGACTTATGGAAATGTTCCGAAGGCAGAAAGCTTTGCTTCGTTTGAAGACCCTTTTTTAAGCGAAGTAAATGAACCTGCTTCTCCAGCCGGTATTCAGCCGAAGGATGTAAGGCAGGGGGAGGCTTTGCAGAAAAATCCGAAAGTTGATTATTCTGCGGTCAGCTATTCTCCGAAAGTTTATTCTCAGGAAGAAGGGCAGAAGGCTTCAAAAGCAATCAATGCTCCGACTTCGCTTGGCGGAGACCGAAAGACTTCTTTTATCGGGGAAAAAGGAAGTTCACGTAATTCCAGCATCGTCATAGGTTCTAAAACCTTGCAGCAGATTCGTGATGATTTTCCGATTCTTCAGGAGAAAATCAACGGGAACAATCTGGTGTGGCTCGACAACGGCGCTACAACCCAGCGCCCGCGTCAGGTGATTGATCGCATTACATACTACTACGAGCACGAGAATTCGAACGTTCACCGCGGGGCGCATACTCTGGCTGCACGTTCAACCGATGCCTACGAGAATGCCAGGGACACTGTTGCCCGCTTTATAGGCGCACCTTCAAGCTCGAATATAGTTTTTGTGCGTGGTACAACCGAGGCAATCAATCTTGTGGCGAATGCTTATGTAAAGCCGACCTTGCAGCCGGGGGACGAAATCATCGTGAGTCTTTTGGAGCATCATGCGAACATCGTTCCGTGGCAGCTGGTTGCCGAAGAGACAGGAGCTGTAATCAAAGTGATTCCTGTGAACGACAAAGGCGAGCTTCTTCTTGGTGAATATGAAAAACTGTTTACAAAGCGAACAAAGTTTGTCTCTGTTACACAAGTTTCAAATGTCACCGGCACAATAACGCCTGTAGAGGAACTGATTGCGATTGCGCACCGTCACGGTGTTCGGATTCTTATTGATGGCGCACAGTCAATCGCACACATTCCGGTGAACGTAAGTGCAAGCGATGCAGATTTCTATGTGTTCTCTGGACACAAGGTTTACGGACCAACGGGAATCGGCGGCGTGTACGGCAAAAAGGAATTGCTTGAAGCTGCCCGACCATACCATGGTGGCGGCAATATGATTGCGGACGTTACATTTGAGCGAACACTTTACAATCCGGCTCCTAACAAATTTGAGGCAGGTACAGGTTCCATCGCTGATGCGATTGGCTTGGGAGCAGCTCTTGAATATCTTGAAGGAATCGGAATGGCTTCGGTTGCCCAGTGGGAACACGAGCTTACACTGTATGCCGTAAAGGAAATGAAAACCGTAAAAGGACTTCATTTTGTTGGCTCACCGTCAAACAAAGCCGGTGTTCTTTCGTTCAAGCTGGACGGGCACGATGACGAAGAAGTCGGTCAGCGGCTCAATTCTTATGGAATTGCAGTTCGTACCGGTCATCACTGCGCCCAGCCGATTTTGAGACACTTCGGATTTGAAGGAAGCATTCGTCCGACTCTGGCAATTTACAATTCGCCGGATGACGTTGATGCACTCGTAAAAGTCCTTCATACATTCTAAAAACAAGGGCTGCTTCGTAAATCAACGGGCGGCCTTTGTTTTAATCATTGAGGCAATATAATGGAAAACTATGAAACCGGTGAAATTGTCGATACGCTCATCAGCAATTACAAGAATGATGAACATATAGAAGAAATTGAATTCAACAGTCAGCCTGATGTAGATGTGATTCATGAAATCACGCGCAAACTGCTCAGAATTGTGTTTCCGGGATATTTTCGTGAAAAGAATTTTAAATTTTATAATCTTTCAAGCTACATAAATTCTTTAATAGAAGATGTTGTCTACAATCTGGAAAAACAGATTTATCTGGCATTGCAGCAGTGTCCGGAATGTCTGGACAAGAACGGAGTTGTAGGCGTTACTGTAAAAGAAAAGACAGAATATGTCATCCGCACTTTTCTGCAAAGGCTTCTTGTGGTGCGAGAATATCTTGCCACAGACGTTAAGGCCGCCTTTGACGGAGACCCTGCGGCGTTCAACAAAAATGAAATCATCCTCGCATACCCTGGAATCTGGGCGATTGCAATAAACAGGATTGCTCACGAACTTTACAATCTTAATGTTCCGCTGATTCCGCGAATCATGACAGAATACGCGCATTCAAAAACAGGAATAGATATTCATCCGGGGGTTACAATCGGAAAATATTTTTTCATTGACCACGGGACTGGAGTGGTAATCGGTGAAACTGCCGTTATTGGCGAACATGTAAAAATCTATCAGGGTGTTACTCTCGGAGCGCTCTCGACACGGGCAGGGCAGATGCTGAAAGGTCAGAAACGCCATCCTACAATCGAAGATTATGTAACTATTTATTCAGGAGCATCGATTCTTGGTGGCAACACCGTAATCGGAAAAAATGCCGTAATCGGAGGAAATGCCTTCATCACCACATCAATTGATGCGGATGCAAAGGTAAGCATTAAAAATCAGGAACTCGACATTAAAACCGGAACGAAAAAGGAAGTCGTACAGGACGAAAATTGGTTTTATATCATCTAGTATTGGATTCTGCAAAAAAAATGGCAGTAATTTGGTGTTTGTTGAACTTTCTCAAAACCACCGTAACTGCCATTTGAATTTTAATATCCAAACAAGTGTTTTCTTGCTGTGATAGCAAATGCCAAAGCCAATAAAACAATCATATAAAAAATAAAAGCAACTATTTTGTATTTTACCTGGTTTTTCTTAATTTCAGGAGTAATCGAATTATTATTTTTTGATTTCAAATATTCCAGCAGTTCTGGAGTTAATAAATATTTTTTACCCTTTGTATTTGCAAGATATTTTTTCATTTCTCCATTTTTGTAACAGAATACGAGAGTCTGCAATCCCAGAAGTTTTCCTTTGACTTTAATTTCAGAAACGTCTTCCCAGGAAATTTTTGAAATATTTTTGGTTGTATCTACAAAGTATAAATTTTTGTCTGTTACTCCAATGCGATAAATTTTGGGTGTCATAGACATGGTTTCAGTTGCTTGAAAGATTCCAATAAGTTTTTCGTCTTGAATATTTTGTTGAATTAATTTT
Source organism: Treponema zioleckii (assembly GCF_014737315.1). Lineage (GTDB taxonomy): Bacteria > Spirochaetota > Spirochaetia > Treponematales > Treponemataceae > Treponema_D > Treponema_D zioleckii. The sequence continues at coordinate 36,774 of NZ_JPUF01000036.1, forward strand.
TCACAATCGTCGTTTTCAAACATTCTTATTCCTTGCCTCCAATGGCATCAGCATAACATTATCCTTTAACATAGTAAATCTCAGCTTTCATGCCCGTTCATACGGAAACGCTAGAAATTCACTTTATAAAAAGATCCTCTTGTGCGTTTCCCGCAAGTTTTTCTGGCGAAAAACTCGCGCTTTTGTTGCTTGTGGTTTCGAGCCATCTTTCTTTGCGATTGAGTTTGTTGGGTTTCGACTCCGCTCAGCAACCGTGCGTTTTCAATTTATCTGTGTCCCATCAGTGTTTATCAGTGTTCATCTGTGTCAACGGAAACGCTAGAAATTCACTTTATAAAAAGAGCCTCTTGTGCGTTTCCCGCAAGTTTTTCTGGCGAAAAACTCGCGCTTTTGTTGCTTGTGGTTTCGAGCCATCTTTCATTGTGATTGAGTTGCTTGTGGTTTCGACTACGCTCAACCATCACCGATTTTCGTTTCATCCGTGTCCCATCTGAGTTTATCAGTGTTCATCTGTGTCAACGGAAACGCTCAGAGTGCACTTTATGCCAAAAAATACTTGCAGCGTTTCCATTTGCAGTTCGGACGAAAAGAACATAAAATAATCTTAGGAGTGTACTTATGCGCTTGGTGCAGGACGTTATTTTTGTTCTTGATGATGATAAGCTTAAAAATGAATCGGATTTTTGGAATGTTTTACGGCAGTCGGTGTACCGGTTAAAAGAATATTCTTGTAGCGAAGACGTTTCGCTTCGAATTGGCTTTGCGGGACTCGATTCTGAGGAGAGTGATTCTGGCGCCGAAATTAATTTTTCGGATTTTGATCTTTTTGCGTTTTCTTACGACGACTTTTCGTATTTTTCAAACTCTGGAAAAAAATCTGTTGAAAGTTATTTTGAGAAAATCCAGAGCAGGGCTGTCTCAGAAGATGAGCGCTATCCGCTTTTTATAATTCTTTCGGGCGAAAGCATTAAGAATTATGATTTTTTTAGAAAACTCTGCGTGGTCGGTTCGTTTACAAAATCTTCCAGAGTCCTTTGCGGTTCAAAAAATCCTGCGGACTCGATTTTTGCTTCGCGGCCAGAAATGCAGTGTGAATTGAAGGAACTTCCAAAAGCTCTTGCGCTTCTTTATGAAAATAAAACGAAATCTAAATCCAAAACAAAAAGTCCTTCCGGCGGATTTAAGCCAGATTTTTTTGGTGCAAAAACCAAACTTTTTGATTTAAGGAAAATTCAAAATGCGTTAAAAATAGCGATTGTTCTGTTGATTGTTTTTTCTGCCGTAAATTTTGCGGGGCGATTTTTTCAAAAAAATGATTTTTCTGAAGGCAGTTTTTCAATTGCGGAAGTTTTTAAAAAAGCCGAATACAGAAAAGTTTTTACCGGTGAAGGGGACAGGCTCATTCTTCGCGTTGAAAACTCGCTAAACTCAAAAGAAATACTCCGTTTGAACGAGGACGATACCGTTCTTTTGATTGACGGCGATTTTGACGGTGACTGGGCAAAGGTTCGCTACCATGATTTTACCGGATTTGTCCGAAAAAAGTACCTTGCGCCTTCTTCAAAAGAAAATTACGTGATTGAAAATCCTGAATCACTTTTGGCCTACGGCGAAGCCTGTGTAAAATTCAACGGAGATTCCTCTAAAAACGGAATTGACTTCATGGAGTCTGCGGCGGAAAAAGGCTCTGTTTTTGCAATGTGGAATCTTGCTTCTTATGCGGAAGAGGGCAGTGACAGCGTTCTTCCTGATAAAGAAAAAATGCTTTTTTATCTTAAACAAATCGACTCTTCGTATTTTACTAACTCGTCTGTGGAGGAAAGCAGAATCGCTTCGCTCAGGGCACTGGCCGCAAATGCAGCTGAATTAAGCCGCATGGTTTCTGAGAACAGGCTTTTCTTTCCGTATGACAATGACCTTTTGGGCGAACAGGCACTTGCCACAAAGCTCAAGGAAATTGCCGCTGAAAAAGAGCGTAATGTGCGGCTCATCCGGCGCAAAACCGAAAAGAAACTCAGCGAGTATTATTTTGAAAGTGACCCGGAACTTTCGTATTCATATTATGCCCGTGCCTTAAAGCTTTCGATGCCGGCCGACGGCGAGTATCTTTATAAACTCGGTCTTGATTTAATGAAAAAACAGTCTTACAAACTTGCTGCCGAATGCCTTGAAAAAGCCTGGGGAATATATCCGGGGCCGGACGCGTCGTATTACTGCGGAGTTTTGTTCCACGAATGCCTTAATCCTGTTGATTATAACAAGGCCGTTCTTTATTTTGAGCGTGCTTATAGGCAGGAATATGATTATTACAACGGATATTCACATTCGGATATTTTTTACAAAACTTGCTATGCGCTTGGAGTCTGTTACGAAAACGGACAGGGAGTCAGAAAAGATTTGTACACGGCAAGCTCGTACTACGAGGCCGCAAAAGATATGCTTCCGGAGGCAAGGGAAGCTTACAAAAATCTAAACAGGGAGCTTTCATCATGGTGGTAAAGAAAATCTTTTTTTTAATGTGCCTTGTTCTTCCGGCACTTGCTTTTTCTGAAAATAAAGTTGCGCTCGTAATCGGAAATGCCTCTTACAAAAATAATCCGCTTGAAAATCCTGTGAATGATTCTCGCGCGGTTTCTTTAAATCTTAAAGAAATCGGGTTTGATGTGATTTCCGTAGAAAACGCTGATACGAGCACAATGGACAAAAAACTCGATGAATTCTGCAAAAAAATTGACGATGCGGATTTGGCCTTTTTTTATTTTTCGGGGCATGGAATTCAGGCAAACAACGTGAATTACCTTATTCCGATAACTGATAAAATCAAAACTGAAAATGACTTAAAAAGAAATGCGCTGAGCCTTAACGACATTTTTGAAAAATGCTCCGACACGAACTGCAAAAAACTGCTCGTGATTATCGATGCCTGCCGCAATAATCCGCTCGGGCGAGAACGCGGTGCCTCAAAAGGTTTGAGCGTTGTGGACATGCCTCCTTCCGTAAAAAGCTGCATTGTCTTTTCTTGTTCGCCTGGCCGCACCGCTGATGACGGTAACGACAAGTACAGTCCGTTTACGAAGGCTCTTCTTAATCACATGACTGCACAAAAAATTTCGTTTGATGACGTGCTTATGAACGTCTTTGATGAAGTTGAAAAATCTACCGCCGGCAAGCAGATTCCGTGGGTTACAAAAAATCTTACTTCTCCTATTTTCTTAAACGGCGAAGGAAAGCGAAAAAGCACTTATTCAGCTTTTACCGGCGATGGAAACGTTTTTTCACTGCTGTTTACAGTTCTTCCGCTTTTTATTGCATTGCTTTTAATCCTCTATTTTAAGCGGGAAAATTTAAAGGCTGTAATGCTGAAATTTCGGGCAAAAAATGATGCAAATGGCTCCGCTAAGCAAAAAACTGCCGAACGCGATACGAAATCTTCTGGCAAAACGGCCGCGGGCAATGCTGAAAAGACTGATTCAAAAACAGATTCAAAAAATGAAGATTCAGAAAAATCTTGCCACTTAATCGAAACTGTGCGCGTCGGAAAACTTTTATTCGCAAAGACACCCGTAACGAACGCTCAGTATTCATTCTCAAAGGATTCTGGCATGCCTAGAGCTTCATTTCCTGTAACTGGCGTTTCGTGGTTCGACGCGCTTCGTTTCTTGAATGAACTTAGCGAAAAAGAAAATCTTGAGAAAGTTTACGACCTTTCGGATTTGGCAAATGTAAAAATCGATTATTCTAAAAACGGCTGGCGACTTCCTTTATTAAAAGAATGGCGAATCGCTTCTGAAAATCCGTTCGACATTGATTTGTTCGCCTGGCATTCTGAAAATTCATCTTTTTCTCCACATTCCGTGGCAACAAAACAGGCGAATAAATACGGACTTTTTGACATGAACGGACTTGTCTGGGAATGGTGCGCAGATGGCAGGGAAGAGAAAAAGGCCGCCGCCGGCGGTTCGTGGGATTCTGAAAAAGAATTTTGTGCGTCTGAATCGTTCGTTTTGAACGTGCCAGAATATAAAAGCGATGCCACAGGATTCAGGGCTGTGAGGAACGCATGAAAAAATCAAGCTTGTTTTTTATCACATTTAGTTTTTTTGTTTTTGGCTCCAGTCTTTTTTCATGCTCAAAAGGCTATAAAACCGGTCTTGTGCTGGACAGCAAGGCTTATGACGAAGTTCCGCTAAAAGCCGTTCTTTCCACCCGTGATTACGAAGCCCTGCCGGATTCAAAGAATCTTTCAATGTTCACGCCGTATGCAGGAGACCAGGGAAAATTTGGAACCTGCGCCGCGTGGGCCTCTGCCTATGCCGCAATGACTACTGCCGCAGCCGTTACGAGCGGACTTTCAGACAGGGACTCTGTAACGCAGAAAGTTTTTTCGCCGTATTTTCTTTACCGTGGAGCAAATCCCTACGACAGAAAAGGCGAAAACGGAATGATGCTTTACGATGCGCTTTCTTTTATGAAAAACACCGGCGTTCCAAAACGCATTCCTGCAGAAGATCCGTACTTTCTTTATTTTGACGAGCACATTTATGATTCAAGCCGAAAGTATAAAATCGGCTCGTATGCAAAACTGTTTGATGGTTGGTACGCTGACCCGCTGGTAAAAATCACCAGAATCAAAAAATCGCTTTCGCAAAATAAGCCGGTCATCATTTCTTTTATGACGAAAAACTCTTTTCATTCTTCAAAATCCCGTTCTCTCTGGGAACCGACTGCTTTTTTTGATTTTGATGGCGGATGGCACGCAATGGTCGTGATTGCCTATGACGACAGCCGGTACGGAGGTGCGTTCAAAGTGCAGAACAGCTGGGGAAGTGACTGGGGCGAAAACGGGTGCATTTGGATTCGGTACGAAGATTTTGCACGTCAGACTCGCGAAGCGTATGAAATAAGTCCGGGCTTTGTTTCTACAGGAAAATATGTTCCGTTTACAGAACACATTTCTCTTCCTGAATTTGAAGAACAAAATGCTGATTCGGAGACGGTTCAGGTTTTTCGGGGCAGTTTTTCTCTTCCTTTGTTCCCCGGCGACGAAGAAATTTCCGTTGAATATAAAAACGGTTTTTATTCCACAACGGAATCCTATAAAGAAAACACAAAATTCCAGCTTTACATGACCAATAAAAGTCCGTGCTACGTTTATGCATTCAGTGCCGATGAAGCTACCGGAAAAGCTAATGTGATTTTTCCGCTTGCAAATACGAGCGCGCTTTTGGATTATTCGGAAAATACCGTCGTCTATCCTAGCGAGGAAAAATGCATCTGCCTTGATGGCGTTGAGGGCACGGATTATTTTGTAGTCCTTTATTCCCTTGAAGAACTTAATTTGAACGATATTATGGCGCGGTACGAAGAGATGGTTTCTGGCGGACTTGCCGGAAAAGAAAACTTTCCAGAGCGCGTAAAAAATGCAGTCGGCAAAAACTTAGTCGTTCCTGAAAAATACGCTGCGTTCGCAAAGTCAGCCGTAAATTTCAGTGCCGCGCTCCCGGAAAATCTTTTGGTAAACAACCGTGTCCTTCCGGTTTTAATAGCCATCTCGCACAACTAGTATAACGAATAACAAATAAAAGTCATGCTGAACTCGACCGCTTTCGTTTTCGCGGTCGCCTTGATTCAGCATCTGCGGTTGCTGAGCGAAGCCGAAGCACAGATTCCGAAGCATAGGGTGCAGGCTGACCAATTATTTGAAATCCAATGTATTAGCTTACCGGGAAATTTTTTGGAGCCGAATGCCCCCTGTCGACCAAGCATGGGGCGTGCAGGCGCCACTTATCCACTTGCATTCCCCGCTTTGCGCGAGCACTTTCGTTGTCGTGCTCGTCTGGGTTCCGTGCTATCGCTCCATTGCTTCGCAACGGCTCCCGCCGCCCCTCCAATCGGGGCTAAGCCTTCTTCGTGCGCAAGCCTTACCGCGAATTGAGAATTGAGAATTGCGCACGCCGGGCATGGACGGAATTATTGTCATGCTGAACTCGTTTCAGCATCCACTGTTCCCTGAGCGGAGTCGAAGGGTGTCGAAGCACAGATCCCGAAACATGTTCGGGGTGACAGTGCGATTTCGGGTTTTTAGACAGTCATGTGCGACCGTCCTAGCTAGAAAGGTGTGACCATCCTAGCCAGAAAGGTGCGACCATCCTAGCTAGAAAGGTGCGACCGTCCTAGCTAGGAATGTGTGACCATCCTGGCTAGGCTTGTGAGACTATCCTAGCTAGGCTTGTGTGACCATCCTAGACAGTCGTGTGTGACCGTTGTCATTCCGAACCTGCTTCGAAGTCCTTCATACAAAATGCAGTATAGATGCCGAAATAAATTCGGCATGACCAACTTTTTAGACAAACTCTCCTTAGCGGTA